>NZ_JXIS01000010.1:0-43127 GCF_000836715.1 Bacillus sp. L_1B0_5
GTTCCAGGTTTTTCTGGATCTGGTGTTTCTGGACCTGGTGGTGCTAAATGATTCAATTTGTTTAATACTTCTAATTGAACTGCATTTATCATTCCATTTGTAATTTCAAATGGAATTGGATTAGTTAATTTTTCATATCCTTTTGGTGCTTCTACTTCTACTAGTGTGTAGTTACCTACAGATAGATCTGCGATTTTTGCCTTCCCATCTTTATCTGTTGTTACTTTCACTACTACTTTTCCCTTTTCATCATGAACTTCAAACACAGCTCCTGATAAGACTTCCTTGCTTTCAGCAGCCATTTTTGTAATCTCCACTGAACCTTTGTCTAACTGTTCATTCTCTACTTTCAATGATAAGACTTTCGTCATACCTTTTTTAATTTCGAATGATACTGGTTCCGTTAACTTCTTGTAACCTGGTAAGCTCTTCGTCTCTACTAATTTGTATTTTCCTACTGATAGATCTGAAACGTTTGCTTTTCCTTCTTTATCTGTCGTTACTTCTGTTACTACTTTGCCTTGCTCATCTTGTACTTCGAAGACTACGCCTTCTAATACTTTTTGGCTATCTTTATCTACTTTTGTTACTTCTACATTTCCCTTGTCTAACATTTCATTTTCTACTGTTAAAGCAAGAGATTTTGTCATGCCTTTTTCAATTTGGAAAGTAATCGGATCTACCAATTGCTTATATCCTTTTGGTGCTTTTACTTCTACTAACTTGTATGTGCCAACTGATAAATTAGTAACTTGTGCTTGTCCTTTTTTATCTGTCGTTATTTTAGCGACTACTTGTCCTGCTGCATCTTGAATTTCAAAGACTGCATCAGCTAAAGCATCTTTATTTTCTTTATCTACTTTTGTAATTTCTATATTTCCTACATCCACTAATTCATTTTCTACAGTCAATTGTAATGCTGTAACTCTACCTTTTTCAATTTCGAATGAAACTGGCTTTTCTAGCGGCTTGTATCCTGCCGGTGTTTCTACTTCTACTAACTCATACTTTCCAATAGATAAATCTGAAACGTTTGCTTTTCCTTCTTTATCCGTTGTTACTTTTGCAACTACTTTTCCTTTTGAGTCACGTACTTCAAATACAACATTTTCTACTGGAGCTTTACTGTCTTTATCTATTTTTGTGATTTCTACATTCCCCGTATCTACCATTTCATTTTCTACAGTGAACGTTAAAGATTTTGTCATACCTTTTTTAATTTCAAATGGTACAGGCTTTTCTAATTTTTTGTAGCCTGGTAAACTATCTACTTCTACTAGCTTGTACTTTCCTACTGATAAATCTGAAACTGTTGCTTTTCCAGCTTTATCTGTCGTTACTTTCGTTACTACCTTGCCTTTGTCGTCTTGAACTTCAAAGACTACACCTGCTAACGGTGCCTTATTATCTTTATCTATTTTTGTAATTTCTACATTTCCCGTATCTACCATTTCATTTTCTATTTTTAATGATAGAACTTCTGTCATTCCTTTTTTGATTTCAAACGATACTGGTTCTGTTAATTGTTTGTAACCTGGTAAGCTTTCTTTCTCTACTAATTTGTACTTTCCTACAGATAAGTCTGAGATTTTTGCTTTACCATTTTTATCTGTTTTTACTTCCGTTACTACTTTGCCTTGCTCATCTTGTACTTCGAAGACTACATCTTCTAATACTTTTTGACTATCTTTATCTACTTTTGTAATTTCTACTGAACCTTTATCTACTAGTTCATTCTCTACTTTTAATGATAAGACTTCTGTCATACCCTTTTTAATTTCGAATGATACTGGCTCTGTTAATTTTTTGTAGCCTGGTAAATTCTCTACTTCTACTAGTTTGTAATTCCCTACTGATAAATCTGAAATTGTTGCTTTTCCTTCTTTATCTGTCGTTACTTTTGTTACTACTTTATCTTTTTCATCTTGCACTTCGAATGTTACGCCCGCTAATACTGCGCCACTTTCTTTGTCCACTTTTGTAATTTCTACTGAACCTTTATCTAACAGTTCGTTCTCTACTTTCAATGATAAAACTTTCGTCATACCTTTTTTGATTTCGAATGATACTGGTTCTGTTAGCTTTTTGTAACCTGGTAAGCTTTCTTTCTCTACTAATTTGTATTTTCCTACTGATAAATCGGAAATTGTTGCTTTTCCTTCTTTATCTGTCGTTACTTCTGTTACTACTTTGCCTTTGTCGTCTTGTACTTCGAAGACTACGCCTTCTAATACTTTTTGACTATCTTTATCTACTTTTGTGATTTCTACATTTCCCTTGTCTAACATTTCGTTTTCTACTGTTAAAGCAAGAGATTTTGTCATGCCTTTTTCAATTTGGAAAGTAATCGGATCTACTAATTGTTTATACCCTTTTGGTGCCTTTACTTCTACTAACTTGTATGTGCCGACTGATAAATTAGTAACTTGTGCTTGTCCTTTTTTATCTGTCGTTATTTTAGCGACTACTTGTCCTGCTGCATCTTGAATCTCAAATACTGCATCAGCTAAAGCATCTTTATTTTCTTTATCTACTTTTGTAATTTCTACATTTCCTGTATCCACTAATTCATTTTCTACTGTTAGCTTTAGCGCTGTTACTCTACCCTTTTCAATTTCGAATGAAATTGGCTTTTCTAGTGGTTTGTATCCTGCCGGTGTTTCTACTTCCACCAACTCATACTTCCCAATAGGTAAATCTGAAACGTTTGCTTTTCCTTCTTTATCCGTCGTTACTTTCGCAACTACTTTTCCTTTTGAATCACGTACTTCAAATACAACCTTTTCTAATGGAGCTTTACTATCTTTATCTATTTTTGTTATCTCTACATTCCCTGTATCCACCATTTCATTTTCTACTTTTAATGATAGAACCTCGGTCATGCCTTTTTTGATTTCAAATGATACTGGTTTTTCTAGCTTTTTATAACCAGGTAAACTTTCTACCTCTACTAATTCATACTTTCCTACAGGTAAATCTGAAACATTTGCTTTTCCATCTTTATCTGTCGTTACTTTTGTAACTTCATTACCCTTTTCATCTTGGACGATGAATGTTACTCCCGCTAACGGTGCTTTATTATCTTTATCTATCTTTGTTATCTCTACATTTCCCGTATCTACCATTTCATTTTCTATTTTTAATGATAGAACTTCAGTCATGCCTTTTTTGATTTCAAATAATACTGGATCTGTTAGTTTCTTATAGCCTGGTAAACTTTCTTTCTCTACTAATTTGTACTTTCCTACTGATAGATCTGAGATTTTTGCTTTACCATCTTTATCTGTCTTTACTTCCTTTACTACTGTTCCAGCTTCATCTTGCACTTCAAAGACTACACCTTTTAATGCTTTTTTGTTATCTTTATCTACTTTTGTAATTTCTACTGAACCTTTATCTAACTGTTCATTTTCTACTTTCAATGATAGGACTGTTGTCATACCTTTTGTAATTTCGAATGATACTGAATCTGTTAGCTTTTTGTAGCCAGGTAAGCTTTTCGTCTCTACTAATTTGTACTTTCCTACTGATAAATCAGAGATTTTTGCTTTACCATCTTTATCTGTTTTTACTTCTGTTACTACTTTGCCTTGCTCATCTTGCACTTCGAAGACTACGCCCTCTAATACTTTTTGACTATCTTTATCTATTTTTGTAATTTCTACTGAACCTTTGTCTAACTGCTCATTTTCTACTTTTATTGCTAAAGCTTTTGTCATACCTTTTTTTATTTCAAATGGTACTGGTTCTGTTAGCTTTTTATAACCTGGTAAGCTTTTCGTCTCTACTAATTTGTACTTTCCTACTGATAGATCTGAAACGTTTGCTTTTCCATCTTTATCTGTTACTACTTTTCTTACTACGCCATCTTTCTCATCTTGGACTTCAAATTCGACACCGGCTAATACTGCCCCGTTTTCTTTGTCCACTTTTGTAATTTCTACATTACCTTTGTCTACCATCGCATTTTCCACTTGTATTGGGAATATGCCGTCCCCTGTTACATTTACTTCGAACTCTGTTTCTTTTAATTGGTATCCTTCAGGTGCTTTTGTTTCTTTTAAAATATATTTTCCTGGTGCTAACGGTTTAGAGATTGCCTTACCATCTTTATCTGTAACAATATGTTCGACTACTACACTGTCTTTTACTATATCAAACTCTGCATTTGCTAATGGTTTTTCACCATTTTCCGAATCAATTTTCTTTACTTCAATTTGACCCTTTTGCATAGTGTTTTTAATTTCAATTGTTTTTGTTTCTCCAGCTTGAAGTGTAACCTCTACTGGGCTTGTTAATTTTTGATATCCTTCTGGCGCTACTGTTTCATAAACTTTATACGTCCCAGGAGCTAAAGTTTGAGGTACTGAAAAACCTTTTTCGTCCGTTTTCAGTTTTGCAACAACTTCATTTGCACTATTTCGAACTTCAAATTCGGCACCTTTTAGCCCTTTGTTCGGATTCTCAGCATCTATTTTATGAATTGATACTGTACCGTCTTTTGGAGCTTCAGGCGGCGTAATGGTTACTTCTTTTGATGTTAATGTTTTATCATCAAAATGTAATTCTGCTTTATTAGGAATCTTCTTATCTACGTAAGAAGATAAGTCTGCATTATTTTTAATTTTCGCCTTAATACTAAGGTTAATTATCTGGTCTTCATATGACTTATAGTCAAAACTCTCACCAAATGTAAATGTTACTTCACTTCTTTGTTTATCTATATTTAACGTTCCTTTAGAAGTAATATCTTGGCCATTTTGATCATACACCTTTGCCTCTAATACTTCTAAAACATCTTCTAAATCATCACTAATTACCATAGATGTGTATTTAGGAGGATCGTTCGGTATATGTGTACCAACTTGGTATTGAATAACTTGATCCATTTGTGTTAACTGCTCATTCTCTACAAGCTTGCCATTCTCATCAACTATATTTTTTTCAATGCTAGGTGGATTATTGTCACCTGAACCGGATCCTCCCCCACCACTTACAAATACTTGTCCTACTTTTTCTTCAGTTTTAATATTTTTACCTTCTAATTTCACAGTATTTTTATGAGGCTTTGCAGCAGGATTTGTAACCTTTGTTTTATATCTTAAAATATAGCCTTTTGAACTGTCTGGAAATTCAATTGTAAATCCAGTCTTTGTTGCATTAATTTTAATGTTAGATAAATCTGCTGGCTTAATATTTGTTGGTGCATAACCATCTTCAAATACAGCCTCTTCTAATACTACGCTGTCTGTAATTAACTCATGCCCAGGTCCTAATGTATCTGTTAATTTAAGATCTTGCATTTCTGTTCCGGTTGCATTTACATATACAAGCCAATCAGCAATTGAAGGATTTTCTTGATTATAAGAACCCCATTTCAATAAATTTTCCGTATTGGGCTGTGGCTTCGGTCTCTCTGTCGTATTATTTACACTTACTTCTTTATTGACGATTTGACCATCAACGTTAAATTCTAATGGAATTTCTTTAACACCATCATATGCTTCTAGACCAAAGTAGAATTCTACGAATAAAGAACCTTTAATGTTATTCTTTCCTTCTACGTAATCACCCATAGTACATGTTAATAGACCCTTTTTCATCTCACATGTACCAACTGTTTTTCCTTCAGCATCTTTTAAAGGAAAACTCATATTCATAAGGTCTTTTCGAAACTCTTTTGGCATATCAATTGTGAATTGATCTCCACTTTTTATTTTTTCTTTAGCTGACCACTTCACTTCTACTTTCATACCATCTGAGGCTTGATACGGTTCAGATGTCGTGCCATCAGTACGAGAAATATTAATTTCGTCCACTGAACTTTTCATCACAGCAGCTTGAATAACTGGAGCCCACACATTCAGCACTGAAAATAATACTAGAAAAACTAATGAAACCATTGAAATATGCCTTTTAGTACTTTTCATTTGCATAGTTCCCTCCTATTTTTTATATTTATATAACAAAAAAAGACCGTCCGGTTGCATCAAAAATGTGCAACCAGACGATCTTAGTAACCAATATGTATTACCGTAGACTCTAAGCTTTGCGGCCTATCCTTTCGAATAGTGTGCTAAAAATATCTTTTATTCTTTTTTTGTTTCATTTTCCTCTTAAACCAAATATTACTATACCGTCTGGACGGTTATAATTCAATACTCTATAAAATTGTTCTATTTTTCTAATAAAAAAAACAATTCACCACTACATTAAATAAGTAATGGTGAATTGTTTTCACATTATATAGTTCGTATATTCTATTTATATGAATTACCAATAAGAGCTTGAATCACTTTTTCTCTTAACTCGGGGCTTAGTCTGCCAACCCCTAAATATTCCGAATACCATAATCCATCTGCTGCTAATCTAATAATTGTTGCACATACTGAATCTATCTCATCGTTTTCTATATTCTTTTGCAGTTGCTGAAATGATTGTTGTAATGGCTCAAGTAATTCAGGTTTTAACATGAATGCTGCCATCATACTACTAGACAACTCTTCTGTTCTTCTCTCATTACTTAATCTTTCCTCTACAAAAGAGCGAACCCATCTCCCTTTCCTCTCTGAGTCTTCCGCTACTTTATTGTAAATAGCGCCCTCATAATCCTCTATCCCTCTGACTATCATACCTTCTATTAAAGCTTCTTTATTTGCAAAGTGATACAATAATCCACCTTTACTTACACCCGCCTCTTTTGCCACTGCTTCTAAGGTTAATTTAGCAACCCCTTTACATTGCACAATTTGAGAAGCGGCCGCCAAAATCTTTTGCCGCGTTATGCTGATACTCATTCCTTTTTAAAACCCCATTTCTACTAAATTTATATAAATACGAATCTTATTTTTAATATTGTTGATTACTACTAAGTATTTTCTTTATACAACAAAAGCTTCATTACCTTTGAATTTTTAGTTACTTATTCTATTAAAAATTTCCATATCATTCAATATGATAACATCAAATACACAATATTGACTATACATCTATACTTTCATATTCATTCCTAATATATCCATTAATAAAATTTACCGATTTAGTCCTTCTTATTACTTTATCCCGCTATTTGCTGGACAGTAAGACCCCCACCTCAAAATTCAGCTAAAACAAAGGAGTTAGGCGGGAGGCGGGCTGCCCATAAATGCCCGATTGGTGAGAACTAATAATCAGTGGGGAATGAACAAAATCCCCACTGATTAAAGTTTCACTTTATATACGCAACATGGACAAGTATATTTCATTTATGTTGCTCCTTTTATTTTCCCTAAAAATAATCTTACCTATTTTTTAGACAAAGTCCTCAAAAAAGAAAACCACCTACCCCCTAAAGAATATAGGGAACAGATGGTTTATATGTTTTATTAAAAAGTAGTGCCTTCTTTTTTATAATATTCTTTTGAAATCTCTTCATAAAATGCGGCTGATGTCGCGTAGAAATAAGGTGCTAACCATAAGAAACCGATTCCTATAGTAAGAATACTTAATATGAACCAGCCTAAGAAACTTAAGCATAGTAAAAAGTAATCCATTTTATGTCCATTCATCATATGACGACTCTCAGTAATCGCTTGATTCGCTGTATATTCTGGATGATCATTCAAAATAAAATATGTCATAGAATAAGAAAATGATTTAATAATACCTGGAATAATAAGAAGTAATGTCCATAGAGTCAAGTATACATACATTAGTAAATATGTTAAAAACGACTTCATCAACTTACTTCCATCGCTAAACCATCTAAATATATGACCAATGCGAGCATCAGTCCCACGAATTGCATTTAAAACAAGATAATAGGCACCTATTGTTAATGGACCAATAACAAGCATTACAATAATACTTACTGTAAGTGAATCACTTGCCTCTTCCCAACCCCAAAATATCGAGAAAATACCTGTTGTTAGCATTTCAACAGCTCCAATAAGGATTCCAATTAATAAAGTTGCCCCTACCGCTAATCCCCATCTTCCTTTTAATGCATCAAGTGCTTCTCTTTTCAACTGACTTATCATATATAACCTCCTAATACTATTTGTATTTTAGTATACCATTTACATCAAAAATTCCACATATTCCCCAAAACAGAAGCATATTACCTTTTTTCATGCGTATTGATACATGTTTGCTGTAGTTGTACTAATATATGGATTAAACGACTCTTTTCCCTATAACAAAAAAGCTTGCCCTTCAGAATAGGCAAGCTTTCTCAAATTATTCCTCACTCATTCTCTTCTTATACCAATCCTGCATTCTCTCCGCATCTTCTACTCTCGTATGCTCTATTTTATAACTAGATGATGCACTAGAAAACTTATACGTACATAAATCCGCTCGGCGCTGGAAATATGATTGTGTCTTCTCCATTGATTGGACATGTCTTCTTCTAATAAGTCCTGTATATTTTCCGACGCTACGATAGACAAGTGTAATTTGTTCTCCGTTAACACTGTAACCATTTGTTTTAAATGTTGCGTATCCAAGTGTAAAGATGAGGATCGCGAGCGGAATTAATGCCCACATGATGAAGTGCTTTTCAGAGTATATACTTATTCCAGTAAGCGGGATTCCTAACATAGCGAAGAAAATGAAACTATCAATGAGATAGCGGCGCAATGCTGCTTTTGGTAATGAAATAATGTTTGTATTCAGTTCATATGGTAACTGTAAATGTGCGAGTAACTGTTGCACGCGATCTTTTCGAATAATTGGATGCAGCGTAACTTTTTCTTTTTCGTCATCCATTCCCTTACTTTGAATTACTTCTACTTGCACAGAACAATAACCGAATGGTTGGCGTAAAATGCTTTCTTTTATCGTAATACCTTGAATACGGTGCAATTTTAGTACGAGTTCTTTTCTTTCCAGTAACCCTTGCGAAATACGGACTTCATCATTTTTTCGATTTACTGTGAAGTTACCATGTTTTAACGCGTAGCCAATTGTAGATATAACCCACGAAAGAACGAGCAAAATAGCTACCATGAAAATCCAGCCATATATATCATGTTCCATTACATACGACTTTACGCCATTCTCTATCCATTTCGGAATGTACTCATCTACTTGGTGATAGACGAAAAAGATTAAAGAGAATAATAGTCCAAATTGACCAGATGTAACAGATGCTAATAAAATCTCTTTCCAAGTTAATTTATACTCTGTCGCTTGTTTTTCTTCTGTAACAATTTCTTTTTCTACTGTATTTTCTGTTGCTTCGTCTAACGTTCCTTCTGCTTTCACTTCTGGAGTTGGCTCATTTAGCAAAGCAATAAGCTCCGCCGCTTCTTCTGCCGTAATACCAGCTAAGCTAACTTCTGCTTCATCGCCCCCACCAGCTGTTTCAATCTGAATTTTTTTCAAACCGAGCATTTGATAGAGCACGTTAGAACTTGTATTAATCGTTTGAACACGTTCTTTATTTAAGTAGCTCTCCTTTTTCACGAAGAGACCTTTTTTCACATGTAATACGTTATTTTCAACCCAATATGTTGTGTAATACCATTTTTCAAATGCTGAAAAAACGGTGAGTAAACCAAATCCTGCGGGAATTAAATACCAAAACGGAAATTTTCCGTTTAAGCTGAACATGAAAATAATGAGTGGTATAAAATCTGTTATTTTTAATTCTAATAACATCGTGATTGGATGCTGCCTCTTATACATCCTCATCACTCACTTTCGCTAATTCTGCGATTTTCGTTTTCAACATTTCTGCTTCATACATCGTTAAGCCTGGGATGCTGTGAGAAGTTGCTGCCGTTGAAATGTGTAATTCTGCTAAGCCATATTTTCTCATAATCGGACCTTGTTCAATCGTTACGTGCTGTACACGAATCATCGGTACTAATACGCGCTTTACGACAAAAAGACCATGCTGAATTTCAAGCTCTTCCTCATTTAGTTGGTAGCTGTAATAACGTTGACGTAGTTTCGGGAATAAGAAGTACGAAAATGGTGCGAACACAACTGTTAGCCCAATCATCACATACAAAATCCACGCCCACCAATCAAACTTTATCATAAGGAAAAGGTAAGCTAAAATGACGAGTATACCGATCCCTTCTTCAATTACAGCACGAACTTTCCACACCTTGACCATGTCAGGGTGAATTTCATTTTTCAATGGATCCATGTAACCACTCCAAATCTAGTAATCTAATATATGAATACTCTTAATCTACATTTTACATAACTTTACAGAAAATTGAAATTTAATCTTCTTTCTTCTCTGGAATAAAATATCCGAACCAAAGTAACCAAATGAAACCGATTAACTTCATCCAACTTCCATCCGCTTGAAAAGCTTCAATCATACCTGGTATTTTATAAACCCCAATAAATCCAAGAAAACCGAGCCACCAGTTTTTTTGCATTTTCATCTTTACTCCTCCTTCATGACGTTTTTCACATTTCGAATCCAAATTTCTTTATACTTTAAATGGAATCCCATGAGCATATAGTTGCTCATATTATCGATCACGAGTGCTAGCGTATGAGCATTTTCTTCCGTTTCATGTTGTGACACAATGCCCAGTCTCGCGCCTTTCTTCAATAAATCGTGGAAACCATGTAAGAAATCCTCTTGTATTTCAAATAAACGTTTCTGGTACTTTTCATTTCGCGATGCAGTTACGATAAATTCATTGATAACGCGTAGTATTCCTTCTTGCCCTTCATACTCAGAGAGCATATGTAAACCATCTGCGATTAACTTTTCTGCAAAGTTTTCTTTCGTATACTGCTCTTTATCGAAGTAATTTGCAAAATGATAATCAGAAAAAATCTCTTCAAATAAAAAGTCAACTAACGCTTCTTTAGAAGAAAAATGATAGTAAATAGCCGGTTTTGAAATACCTACCTCTTTCGCAATCATGGAAAGACTCATCTTCTCAATGCCATGTTCTGCCATAAGTTTAAATGATGCCTCTACAATGTTCTGCGATGTTTGTAAATTCTTCGTCATACTGTACCTCACTTATTTTTACTTACCGGTCGGTAAGTAAATTATAAAACAAAACGAAATGATTTTCAATTTAGTTAGTACTACAGAAGGAATTTATTGGAAAATACAGAAAGTTATAAAGTAAAAGCAACATATAACAATAAGGAGGATATCATATGGGACTTGGTGGTAATGGCGGCGGTGAAGCGGGACAAGCTGGCAAGAGCGGATTTTCATTAATCATTGTACTTTTTATCGTATTGATTATAGTTGGAGTTAGCTATATCGGACTTAGCTTCTAAGAAAAGGCGTCCTACATTACACATGTAGGACGCCTTCTTTTTAATCCCTATTCAGCAACCGCATACGATAACAATTCATCGTTACTTCCCCAAGTCTTTGCAATAATTGATAGTTCGCATACGCGCCGACCGGGGCACCGATTATGGGTACGAGCTGAAGCATTTTTGCTAAATCGATATAGTCTCGGTACTCTGTTTGGAACTTTTCCCAGTCCATATGATTTTCTTCTTCTGTATCCCATGTTTCGATTGCTTTCCATATTTCTTTTCGGTGGTCGTCACTTGAAAAGGCAAGCTGGAAAACGTGAAGGATAAAAAGGCGCTCTTCTTTGTCGCTCGTATCAAATCCGTACAATGTTGCTGCATCGAATAAAAATTTAATTTTAATGCCGAGTAAAAGCGGAAAGTCAGCAAGACCGAGGAGAATACCACCAGCTCCAGTCCCTGCTCCTTCTGCCGCTGCTATTTTTTTGTACTCATCCATTTTTTTACGAACTTCATCGTCACGTCTTTGCAGTGACCATGTCGTCTCTTTTAGCTTCGGCTTTATAAAGTTTGATCCGGCGCTAATTGTTTGTACCATCATCCGGATCGTCTCTGTTAGCACTTTTTGTACTTTCGCCGGAATGAGTTGTTGCACTTTCGTCTGCACTTTTTTGGAGAACCGTGTCATCATAGAAGAATCTTTCATGAATGTAGCTTTCCACTGCTCCAATTCTTTTATAACCTTCTCTTCGTATGTAATCATAGGTTCATTCCTTTCAATTTAAACGCTCAATGCGCTTCGCCCCGTATTGGTAAACGAAACCGATACTAAATAATATGCTTACGACAAGTAAAATTCCTGTCATCATGAAATCTTTCGTTGCTAGTGCAAATATAACTGTAAAGATTACGCTCCCGATGATTAGAATCGCATTTAATAAAGTAAGAAAATCTTTCTTCTTTTCATCTACCTTTACTGGATACAAATCAAGCCAAATTTTCATGCGGTGATGTTTCCATAAAGTTAATAGCTGATAGCCGATTAAGTATAGGAAGATAAAACTTACGATAAATCGTCCATATAAAAATGGAATGAAGTAAAGAATAACTCCTCCAAGAGCGAGCAGACGCACATATAATCCAAAATAGTTACCTGATCTTAAAAACGTTCTCGTATATAAGTATAAATATGTACGCTTTTCGCCGATTATCGACAGAATGAAATCCAGCCATTTTCGGCGAGATACTCTTTCTTTTAATGCTGGTACATCAACGAACATATTCGCAATTCGGTACAGCAGCATCATTTTCTTACCTTCTTCAGAAATTAAATACTCCCAGTTTAGCGGCTTTCCTTTTACCATTTGATGCATGATAGCAAGATATAACACCATGAGCAGAACGATTCCGCCAATAACAAGAACTGAAGTACGTTCTACAAGGAAATATACAAATAAACCGTTTAAGATAAAACGAATAGACCAATCAGCCCTTTGTATATTTTGATCTGTTAAAAATGACTTTTCCCACGCGACGAATAAATTCCACGCTTTTACAATGACAAATGCGAGGACAATCCATATGTAGCCAGCACCGGTTTGCTTCATTTGTTGGAAGTATAACGGAGCAAGCGCAGCTGCTACGATTGCGATTATGTATAACTGAATCATAAATGTAAAAAGAAATGCCTTGGTGAAGTAAGGTTTTAACTTTTCTTCAACTGGCAGTAAGTAAACGAGATCCGCTTCTTTTAATAACGTTTGAATGGATCCAGCTGTTAACACGAGTCCAATTAATACTGCCATTACGAGCGCAGTTGGAAAGGAAGATGTTAACGTTTGTAACCATTGCTGGTAATAATACGCTCCCGCACCGATGATGAACACGAAAATAAATTTCAAATGATCATTAAATACGTATTTACTATATGTACGAACTTCGTTTAGAAAGTGACGAAATCGTTCTTTCCATAACGCTGTGCTATTCATAATCTTCTTCCTTTGTTAGCGCGATGTAAATATCATCTAACGTTGCACCTGGCATATTAAACTGTGATTGCAGTTCAGCTAATGTTCCCTTCGCTCTTACTTCACCTTGATGCAGAATAATGAACGAATCACAATAACGCTCTGCCGTCGCTAAAATATGTGTGCTCATTAAAATACCGGCTCCACTCTTTTTCATTTGATCCATCATTTGAAGAAGAGATTGAATTGCTAACGGATCTAATCCAACGAAAGGTTCGTCTACTATGTAAAGAGATGGCTCAACTAAAAACGCGCTCATAATCATTACTTTTTGTTTCATCCCTTTTGAGAAATGAGATGGAAACCATTTTAAACGATTTTTCATGCGAAATTCATGTAATAGTTGTCCTACACGTTCTTCATATTGTTTTTCATCAACGCCGTACGCCATCGCTGTTAATTTCAAATGCTCTTCTAACGTTAATTCATCATATAATACCGGCGTTTCTGGAATGAATGAAAAGCTAGAACGGTACGCTGTCATATCATCACGAATTGTTTTCCCATTAATTGTGACAGTTCCTTTTTTCGGTTCCATTAAACCGATAATATGTTTAATCGTCGTACTTTTACCAGCTCCATTTAAACCGATTAAGCCGACAAGTTCGCCTTTATTAACAGAGAACGAAACATCTTTTAATACAGGTCGTTTCGTATATCCTCCTGTAACATTTTCTACACGCAATAACTCGCTCATACGACACCACTTTCTTCATTAGTATTCATTCTATATTCATCTTACCAAAAATTATGCTGTACTACATAGTATCCATGTACTCAAAAAAAAAATTTAAATTTATTAGCATATATTTTCCCGAAAGCGGACATCATAATTATTGAAGAAGGAACACATTGAAAAAGCAACCACCAATTGATGAGTACAACAACATAGTGAAGTCATCATGAAATGGGGTGTCCATGTTGGACAATGAAATTTACACATAACCAGATTATTTGTTTCATTTTCGAAACGGGGTGTCTCCGAAAGAGCATATACTGTTTTAAAAAATAAACAATTTCATTTTAAAAAAAGATTGCAATTCATTTCACTTGAAAATGGGGTGTCTACGGCAGAAACTTTAGCCGATTTACCGTGCATTTCTTAAATAAATGAGGTGTCTGCGAAACGTAAATTACGATAATGCTTTTTCAATCCCTCTTCAGAAAACAGGAAGCTGAGTCAGCTTCCTGTTTTTCGTGTTTGTTCTCTTATGTAATTATGGTAAAATACGGCTAAGGATATTTGAAAGGATGAGATCAATGAATCATACAGCAGACAATTGTATTTTTTGTAAAATCATTGACGGGCAAATCCCTTGCTCAAAAGTATACGAAGATGAACATGTGCTTGCATTTTTAGATATTAGTCAAGTAACAAAAGGACATACTCTTGTTATTCCGAAAGTTCACAAACAAGACATTTTTGCGTTAACGCCAGAAATCGCATCACACATTTTTTCTGTCGTTCCAAAAATCTCAAATGCGATTAAAGCAGAGTTTAATCCAGTTGGCTTTAACCTACTTAACAATAACGGTGAAAAAGCTGGACAAACTGTGTTCCACTTCCACCTTCATTTAATTCCACGCTACGGTGAAAAAGATGGTTTCGGTGCTGTTTGGAAATCACACCAAAATGAATACACTATGGAAAATTTACAAAACATCGCAAGTACAATTGCAAATAGTGTGAAATAATGACACTATAAGAAGGCGTAATACATAACAAGCCACTTCCCTGAAGTCATCAAATTCCGCATGGCTTGTTTCTTCACCTAAAATGCTCAGGGATGATTGTTTGTGCCTAGCACATATAAGAAAGATATGCATATTTTTTCACATCATGAATACGAACAAAAAATAAGGAGGTCTCCTTTTATGTCAAAAGCTAAATCCTTTATTACAGGTGTTATTTGCGGGGGAGCAGTTGCTGGACTAGCCGTTCTTTTCTCAACTCCTTCTTCTGGTAAAGACATGCGCGGCAAGTTAAAAGAAAAAGGAAATGATATTAAAAAGACTTTAGCTGATATTACAGCTGATACGAAATTATTAAAGCGTCAAATTGTTGAAACTGCTTCAGAAGGTAAAGAAGTGTTTCAAGAACTAAAAGATGACATGCAAGACACGCTTTCTAACTGGAAACAAGATATTTCTCAAAACAAGCGCCACATTGAGAAAGAAATTTTGGACATCCAAAAGTCAATTGAGAAACTGCAAGAAGCTGTTCCAGAAAAAGCGTAAACAAATTCCTGCTTAGTTTTTTGCATATAACAAATATTTTTTATATAAATTGACCTTGACACGGCATATCGTATAGATATGCCGTGTTTTTATGCATTTACAATATATGTTATCAATTAACATGTAAGGACAACGCATGTATTCACGACTCATAAAACGCTTCCATAGTTATGCATGATTTGTATAGAATGTCATTTTGTTAAAAAATTTTCACAATTCTTACAAAAAGACTTTATTAATTTTTATTTTACTGGCATAATAGATAGTAATGAAAAAGAATGTTAAAGTGGGTGAGTAAATGAAAAGTGGAGAAAAAGATTACTCGGTAAAAGAAGCGATGATTTTCAGCCAACGCATTGCTCAATTATCGAAAGCGTTATGGAAATGTGTAGAGAAAGATTGGCAGCAGTGGATTAAACCTTACGATTTAAATATTAATGAACATCATATTTTAACAATCGCTTATCATTTAAAAGGGGCTTCTATTTCTGAGATTGCTAAGTTTGGAGTTATGCACGTATCAACAGCGTTTAACTTCTCTAAAAAGCTTGAAGAACGCGGCTATCTTGTATTCTCAAAAAAGGAAGATGATAAACGAAATACGTACATTGAAATTACAGACAAAGGGGAAGAATTACTACTTCGCTTAATGGAAGAGTATGATCCTGAAAATAATTCGGTATTTAATGGGGCTCTTGCACTTCGTAATTTTTATGGGAAGTTCCCAGAAAATATCGAACTGATTGCAATCCTGCGTAATATTTACGGACAAGACTTTATCGATATTTTTGAGAAATCATTAGAAGATATTGAAGAGAACTTTACAGAATCCGATCAAAAGTTAGTTAAGAAATAATCTATTTATTTTTTCGCAATCATGCTTAAGAATTCATTCATAAGCGGCTTAAATAAACCTTGTTTTGCTAGCGCTTCCGCAGTTTCGTGTACTTCGAGCTGATGTGGAAGCGCTTTTTCAAATTGATTTAACAGCGCATCGAACAAAAGAAGCCCTTCTGCTTTCTCCACTACATATTGCTCGTTCAGTTTTTCACAAAGATTTAGTATACGTTCAATATCTTTTTTACGAGCTTTTTTCTTTATGATCAAAGAATAAAATGGACACTTCTCTTCATCAATCATTTTAAATAGTAGGTCTACGTAGTATTCAGCTTGTTCTAATCTTCTAACAACGTCCATTTTCTCCCTCACTTTCTAACACAAAGTCTTCTATTTCTGAATTTTGTAACACGAACAAAATATCGTGTGATACAATATATGTATATGTATTTTAGCCAAAAGGAGGTCTCGCCTCATGACACTTATAACAGTTGTTTTTGTCGCATTCGCACTTCTTGTTATATTTTACACGAATTTCATGACACATACACTGTGTGAACGAAAACAAATAGCTGCGAGCCGCCAGCCCGGTGTCTTTCGGGTTAT
Organism: Bacillus sp. L_1B0_5; assembly: GCF_000836715.1. Classification (NCBI taxonomy): domain Bacteria; kingdom Bacillati; phylum Bacillota; class Bacilli; order Caryophanales; family Bacillaceae; genus Bacillus; species Bacillus sp. L_1B0_5. The sequence continues at coordinate 16,944 of NZ_JXIS01000010.1, forward strand.
TAATGTATGTATAACAATTTTATTAATTTCTAGTTATATAGAAATTATATTTCATGGAAAGTGAGGAAGGAAAGCCCCTTCCTCACTTTTTTCCTCTATAAGCAAATTATACCTACAATAACCAATAAAATAAACAGTACAAGTAATAAAATAAGTTGAGAATTCATCCCCATCCCCTCCTCTATTCTGTATATGCGGCATACGCCCAATATGGTACACTTTCAAAATCTGACACGTACTGGTTAATTTTTCTTTATCAATATGAAAACGAGTCGAAATATGATATATTAAATTTTGTACATATTGCTTATACTATAGAACAAATAACATTCATCAAAACTTTATCCTCAGCCACGGTAAGCCCTGTTAAGCGCGCTTTACAAATATAAAAAGCAAAAGTATCAGTGAGACTTAATCGGGCTCTTATGAACTAAAGTTCATCGGTGTAGGATAAATTAAAAATACATAATAGTAGGAGTGTTTATTGAATGAAGAAAGCGATGCTTGCCTTAGCCGCAACAAGTGTAATTGCATTATCAGCATGTGGAACATCATCATCAGAAAAAGTTGTTACTTCTAAAGCTGGTGATATTACGAAAGAAGATTTCTACACGCAAATGAAACAACAACATGGTAAACAAGTACTAAACAACATGGTTATGGAAAAAGTACTTATTAAAAACTACAAAGTTGAAGACAAAGATGTAGATAAAAAGTTCGATGAAATGAAAAAACAATACGGTGATCAATTCGATACACTAATGAAACAACAAGGTATTAAAGAAGAAACTATAAAAAATAGTGTACGTGCTCAATTAGCTCAAGAAAAAGCGATTGAACAATCGATTACTGATAAAGATGTAAAAGCAAAATTCGAGGATTATAAAAAAGAAGTGAAAGCAAGTCATATCCTTGTAAAAGATGAAGAAACTGCTAAAAAAGTGAAAGATGAACTTGCTCAAGGTAAATCTTTCGAAGAATTAGCAAAACAATACTCTGAAGATACAGGTTCAAAAGAAAAAGGTGGCGACTTAGGATTCTTCGGACCAGGGAAAATGGTAAAAGAATTTGAAGAAGCAGCTCAAAAGTTGAAAAAAGGTGAAGTAAGCGAACCTGTAAAAACACAATTCGGTTACCATATCATCAAAGTAACTGATAATCACGCAGATGCAACTTTCGATAAAGCAAAAGCTGATATTAAAAAATCACTAGCTCAAGAAAAAGTACAAGATGCACAATTCATGAACGATCTTATGATGAAAGAAATCAAAAAAGCTGACGTAAAAGTTGACGATAAAGATTTAAAAGATCTTTTCGAAGAGCCAAAAGCTGACGCTAAAAAAGACGAAAAGAAATAATGAAAAGCTCGGGCTAAGCCCGAGCTTTTTTATGTCCCCTCTTCCAGGGGGAAATTGTGTACAGATTGGGTAAATGAAATTACATGATTGACTCTTCGATTCTATAGAAAGGATAACGTCTTTTTCATTTTATGGATAGTGTAAAATCTTAGTTAGTTTTACACTATCTTCGTTACCGAAAGTTTATTTTGTCATTCGTTTAACTAAAACCATCTTTTATGCATTTCACTTAAAAACATTTCTGTGATTCTAAATCCTGAACTTTCCCCTATAATAGAGTCAATCCCACAATGCGGACAAACTGCTGTGTTATCATCATCCCACCACTCTGTAATTTTTTCTGGATGGAAAATTTCTAAACAATAAAAACAACCACATATAACATCCTTTTCTAAGTGCTTTCTATTACGAGAACAAAAACGATGTGCTTCCTCAAAATATTTTTCCATCAGCATCCCCTATTCCTGATTTTTTCTACGCTTTACTTAGATCATCCTCGGTAAAATCACAATTCTTTCTTACAGAAAAACAAAAAAACCTTGATTCACAACGCGTGGAACCAAGGGTTTATCTCATCATTATTGATTAAATTAAGAAACTATGTTAAATTAGTACAGAAACACGTTTTCTAAAATACACAGAACGTATTTATCCGTATCTTAATTGTACAACAAAACCTTTCTTCAGTCAACCTCTATTTTTCACTTTTAAAGGAGTGCTTACGTATGAACAAAAAACTTGATCTAGAGCAAAAACGATTGGATACCGTAATCGAAACGATTACGCAGCAAATTGATAAGCTGGAAAACGAAACTGGCAGACGCCGGGCAGAAGTAATCAACATCCGTAAACACTTCTGGGATGACGTTAAAGTGAATACAGATACTTTTGATGATTACCTTGAAACAGTTATCAACTTAAGACAACAAGCTCAATCACTAGCTGTTACACAAATCACCCATAAACACACCTTTAATCGACTTGCCGCGCTGCGACGTATGCAAAAAGCACCTTACTTCGGACGCATCGATTTTACTGAAGAAGGCGAACCTGCCGCAGAACAAATCTATATCGGTGTTTCTACCCTTACTGATGCAAGCGGAGAAAACTTTCTTATTTATGACTGGCGCGCCCCAATTTCAAGTGTTTATTACGACTATCCACCAGGACCGGCTGAATACAACACACCAGGCGGCGTAATTCGCGGTAATGTGGAGAAAAAATTACAATACATTATTCAAAATGGCGAGATTGATTCCATGTTCGATACGAGCCTCACAATCGGTGATGAAATCCTGCAACAAGCGCTCGGAAAAGGTACAAACAAACATATGCAGAGCATCGTCGCTACGATTCAGCGTGAGCAAAATGAAATTATCCGTCACGATGAAGGCCGACTCCTTATCGTTCAAGGAGCTGCTGGTAGTGGTAAAACATCAGCTGCCCTGCAGCGAATCGCCTACTTACTATATAAATATCGCGAATGGCTAAAAGCGGATCAAATTATTCTCTTCTCCCCTAACTCTATGTTCAATAGCTACGTATCTAACGTACTACCTGAACTCGGTGAAGAAAATATGCAACAAGTAACATTCCAAGAATATTTAAATCATAGACTAAGTAAGTCATTTGATGTGGAAGATCCTTACGAACAATTAGAATATATGCTAACTGAAACAAATAGCGCAAATTACAAAATTAGAAATACGAGCATCCGATTTAAAGCATCCACTCAATTTTTCGAAATGATTAGAGCGTACAGACAATCTCTTGAAACTTCAGGCATGCTATTTAGAGGAATGAAATTTAGAGGAAAACTGATTGCCTCTGCTAAAGAAATTACAGAGCAATTTTACAATACTGACTCCTCCCTCCGCTTCCATAGTCGAATTGAGAAGTTAACGGATTGGCTAAATAAGCAAATAGATGCACTTGAAAAAGCAGAACTGAAAAAGCCTTGGGTAGAAGAAGAAATTGAATTACTTAGTAAAGATGAATATCAAAAGGCTTATAAATACTTGCAGAAAAAAGGCGAGTTTGACGACAACTCCTTTAATGATTATGAGAAAGAAACGAAAGTACTCGGACGTATGATTGTCCGTAAAAAATTGAAGCCTCTTCGTAAAGGCGTTCAAACATTGCGCTTTATCAATTTTACAGGCATATATAAACAACTTTTCATAGATGCATCATGGGTTACTGGAGAAAAACCGAAAGAATGGGATGACATTTGCTCATTAACAGTGAACATGCTCGATGAAGGAAATCTATATTACGAGGATGCGACTCCATTTTTACTTTTAAAAGAATTAATTGAAGGCTTCCAAACGAATAGATCGATTAAACATGTACTCGTAGATGAAGCACAAGATTACTCTCCGTTCCAGTTCGAGTTTTTAAAACGTCTCTTCCCTGCCGCAAAAATGACGGTACTCGGGGACTTTAACCAAGCAATATTTGCCCATGCGAGTGAAACAGTGAATTTTAATACACTTACTAGCTTATACGGACCAGATGAAACGAACGGCATTAACTTAACTCGTAGCTATCGCTCAACAAAACCGATTATTGAATTTACACGAAATCTCGTACCAGAAGGAAAAGACATTCACGCCTTTGAACGTGACGGCGAGAAACCTATAGTGACGAAAGTAGCTGATTACAGCGAACTTCATGAGCATATTACTGCTAAAGTTGCTGAACTACAAAAACAAAATCACAACACGATCGCAATTATATGTAAATCCGCAACTGAAAGCGCCGCTGCATACGAAGCACTCCATCATATCGAGAATATTAAACTCGTGAAGAGTAACTCAGCCGAGTATGAGCAAGGCATCGTCGTGATACCTGCTTATTTAGCAAAGGGTATTGAATTTGACGCTGTTATTATTTATGATACTTCTGAAGATGTATACAGTGATGAGAGCGTACGTAGATTGTTCTACACCGCTTGTACGCGCGCGATGCATGAGTTGCAACTTTATAGTGTTGGCGAAGTTAGTCCTTTTGTGCTTGGGGCTGATTCGGATAGTTTTGAACTAATAACTAAAACACCTTGATAATCATCAAGGTGTTCTTTTCATTCTAAATGGCATATCTTTACGTCGATATACACTTAACACAATCCCCATTAAAAGCGCATGGAATACAGTCGGTGTTAATCCATAACTAATAAAAGGTAATGATATAGCAGCAATCGGCAATAAGCCTAAAATCATGCCCACGTTATAAATAAACTGGACTACAAAAAGAGTCATTCCTCCAATGAGAAGCAATTTACCATATCGGTCATTTATTTTATAAGATATGATTACTAATCTTGCTACAAAAAGAGAAAGAACAGAAACCAGAATTAGCGCAAGCACATACCCATAATAGTAAGTCAAACTTGCAAATACAAAATCAGTATCCGCAGCAGGGATGAATTTTGTATCTCCAGATGTACCAAACCAACCAGCCGATGACATTACCTCTTTTAAACGTATATACATAAATCCTGCACCACCTGCATCACTCTCCGGATTTAAATACCCTAAAATTCTATCTAAGTGGTATCCTGAAGACCAGGATACCGATGCCCTGATAATAAATAAACAAATGGGTACAACCGTAATAATCAACGCCGTTTTCTTTCCTAACTTACTCCACCAAAGCATAACGAATACCATTGTCATATAAACAAAAATTGACGAAAGGGTTGATACAATCAAAAATAAATACAAAGAAAATAAATATAAAACCACAAGATGCATAACCTTTAACCTACTATTATTGAAAAAAGAAGCCCACGCTAGAAAAAAGAACGGTACTGCTATTAAACAATCAATTTCAATGGGACCGATTTTTATTAACGGTTCTCCAGTCAACGAAGCGTTCGGAAAACAGTATAGCATTAACAGAATAAGTACTCCGATTGTGTAAAACAACCCTCCCCTTCTCTCTAATTTCCGATAATCAATCAGCATCATCCCAAAAGCTGTTACAACACCGAGAATAACAAATATCACCTTATTCATTATTACATCATTCGTATATCCAAAAGCTAAAACTGGCAAAAATCCTAGCCCCATCGCAGCCACTAATAAACCAATTAAGAACCAATCAACCTTTGGCTTATGTAGTTTATTAAGTTCCTGGCCAAGCTTGATTGGACTTCCCATTTGTTCAACGGCCTTATCTTCCGCAACTTCCTCACTTAACCCTTTTTCTACCCACATATTCTTGGCCTGTTTCAAGTGAAAGTCTAGTTCTGTTGCCACCAAGTCCTTCGCTTCTTTTGATTTTATATGGTTCGTAACTTCTTTTAAAAAATGCTCCCCTTTTTTATTCAATTTTTTCTCACTCCTGTACTAATCCTTTTAATATAAATCGCGCCTTCATAGCATTTTTCTCTACCTTTCGCAATATCTTGTTTCCTTTATCATTTAATTGATAATATTTAGCTCCTGCGTGATCCCAGCTAGATTGGATAAAGCGGTTCTGTTCTAAACGATGTAATAAAGTGTATAGAGACCCTTCATCACCTTCGAATTTTTGAATCCCTCTACCTCTTAGCAACTGCATCAATTCATAACCTGTTTTTTCATTCATAAGAAGTTGTAACACCGCTAAAAGGATATCTTCTTCCTTTTCGGATGATTGCTTGATTTTTTCGCGCACCCGCTTTCGATGTTGATCAGAAAAACTCAAATGTTTAAACGTTGTGTTCTCCATTGATTTTCGCAAGCCTTTTAATCGATCTTCCATTTGATTATTCCTCCAATCCTTCCTTCAAAAGCTCCTTCGCTTTTTTCAATCTCGTTTTTATCGTGTTTTCTTTCACGTCTATTACCGTAGCAATCTCTTTAATTGATAACTCTTCATAATAAAATAGATAAATGACTTCTCGATATTTTATCGGTAAACTCATTACTGCCAAAGCCAACCTACTATCCTCCGCATTTTGAATGACAGTTTGTTCGACACTATCATTTTGAACCCCAATATACACAGATTCATCCTCTGTAACGATTACCTTTTTGTTATACCAACTTTTTATATAGTCCTTACAATGATTAATCGCAATTCTCCATAGCCATGTTTTTAAGTTTGAATTCCCTTTATATGTATGAAGAGATTTATAGCATTTCACAAATATATCTTGCGTTAAATCCTCCGCAATTTCTTTATTATTCACATACGAATACACAAGCTGTAAGACTTCTTGTCCATACTTGTTCATTATTTCGTCGATAAGGTCCTCCTTATCTTCTATTTCAAACGCTTCTATCGTTAATTCATCCACCACATCATTTCCTCCTTCCCATATATTAGACGACGCACTGTATGGAAAAGTTTTATAAATACATAAAAAAATATGGATGGTAATGTCCATACCGTTTTTTTATGTATATTTATTTGCTTCTTGTCCCTTGATACTTATGCTCTGCTTAAAGATAGGAATTTTTATCCATATGTCTTGTTCCCTATTTTAAAACATAATACAATGGAAATGTAACTTAATAAGCTATAACTAGTAGGTGTGGTAATCATCTCTTCCATTTTGAAAAAAAGGGGGGAGGTGATAAAATGATCGCGATGCTTGTAATTAAATTAGTGTACGGTATCCTAACCGGAACTGGCGTTATCATCGGTAGAAGATACGTCGGTCCGTGGCTAATTTCTGTATACAAAAAAGCGAGAACCACCCTACTTCGTGGAAAAGGTAAGGGCGGTTCTCGGCTAAAACGTTAATGTAATTGTCTTATAACCGCACCTACTACCACCACAATAGCAAGTTAGGTTACACAAGGCAGAAGTTTCTCAGGCTTCTGTCTTTTTTATTTTATGCAAAATTCATACTATATACTCTATCATCATTGTAACACATTTTATTTATTTTTAGTCAAGAGAAAAACCACCTAAAGGCTCTCCTTCAGGTGGTTCTCTATTTTATGCTAACGCAGCTGCTTGCTCTTGTTGATCTAGACTTTTTCTAGTTCAGCTGTGCCGCTCTCATCATTTATAGCACCAATAAAGACGGATTATGTACCCGCTTCATAACAGTAGGATTAAACAAGGAACAACACCTATTACGAATATAAAAAATCCTCTCACTATATAGTACCTATGTTTTCAGCGATACTCTATTACCATCAAATTAAGTTTGTATAATTTAAACTACAGAATAGCGAGCTAATTTTCAAATATCTTCTTTCGCATAACCCTAAATTTATTATCCATTTGCATTATGATTATAAATAAAAGATATCCTACCGACGCACCGAGCATATTTATAGCAATCCGCCACACATCAAAAACATCAGACAAAGTTAGTAAATGTAATATCTCCCAAACAAGAAAGGTCATAACATACCACTTACGAGCTTTCTTATAGTTAGTCACTTTATTAATCAGCACTGGAACGAAAAATCCGAATGGAACTACTAATATTATATGTTGTAAAACGCTTAACCAATAAGTTGAGTTTCCCCAAGGACCTGGATGTGCAATAAAATCTTTAACTTGCCAAAGTGTTATTCCAAAAAGTTGTAATAACGTTTCTAAATCAGATATATGTAAAAATTGCTGCCAAAATTCAATGGGATGATAGACAGTCCCACCACCTGTCAAACTGCGAACAGAGTCAAATGTAGAAGTTGAAATAAACGTTCCTAAAAAGACAATAAAACAAATGATTATATAAGGAATACATAAAACTTTTGATAACACCTTTAATGGCCTAGGAACTTCGTATACCGATTTATTAATCTCTACGCCAATAACTTTTGATTCTCCAAAACTTTGAATCGCTTTATAAATCGCTTCTTTTTCATTCATACCTTGTTCCATATATTCTTCTTTCAAGCTGTTCAAGTGATCATACATTTCTAGAAATAACTCATCCTGTTCAATATCACTAAGTTCTGAATAGGCTAAAATAGACTTAATATACTCATCAAATTCACTCATAAATAACTCCTTTCTGACAAGCTTGAATTAATGCTGTTACACTTTCCCAAGAGTTCACTTTCTTCTGCAATTCTTTTTTCCCTTTATCTGTAATAGTATAGAATTTCCTTTTCATCCCATTCTCAGATTCATTCCAATAAGATTCAAGAAACTCCTTTTTCTCTAATCTCTTTAAAGCAGGATACAAAGTTCCCTGTCCCATACTATACAAATCTTCACTTGCATCCTTTAAACTTTGAGCTATTTCGTATCCGTATGTATCACGTTTTGCAATGATAGAAAGCAATAAAATATCTATACTTCCCTTCAAGATTTCTTTATCCAACAATACCACCACCTTATATACATCGTATAACAACATATGTCGTTACGCAATATAGTTAGAAGAATATTCCATAAAAAAAGAAAAAACCACCTAAAGGCTTCCCTTCAGGTGGTTCTCTATTTTATGCTAACGCAGCTGCCTGTTCTTGTTGATCTACAGGAATTACAGCGTCTGTTAATGCTTTTTCTAGTTCAGCTGTATATTTCATTTGTTCTTCTTTGCTCCAGCCTAGTTTCGCAGCCATATAGTTGATTACTGCTTCTTTCCACTCGTATACCCAGTGGATGTTGAAGAATACAGCGCCTCTGCGGCGTACGAAGAAGTCAACTGGTTTTGCTGTCATTTCGTAATCCATTGCGTATACAAGCGGGATTAGAACGTCAAGCGGCATGTTGTATTCTTTCGCTTCTTCTTTATGTTTTTTCGCTAAGTCGAACAGTACATCAACGTTAGAGCCGTAGAATTTCGCGAACTCTTCTGCTTGTACTTTCGTTAAACCAGATTTCGTACCTTCGTCTGCTTTTTTCGCAACGAATGCTGGGAATCCGTGTGAACCATCTACATGCCCACCAGAGATCGGCATATGTTTCGTGTCGCTCTTCGGATATGCGCTATGACCTTCTTTTTGTAGTAAGTTCGTTACGTAATCTACTACCATTTCAGCCATTTTACGGTATCCTGTTAATTTACCACCTGCGATTGTAATTAAACCAGATTCAGAAGTCCAAATTTCATCTTTACGAGAAATTTCAGATGCATTCTTACCTTCTTCATAAATTAACGGACGTACACCAGCCCAGCTTGATTCAATGTCTTTCTCTGTAATTTTCACGCTTGGGAACATGTAGTTAATCGCATTAATGATATATGTGCGATCTTCTGTTGTCATTTGTGGTACAGCTGCGTCTTTATCATAGAACGTATCCGTTGTACCTACGTATGTTTTTCCGCCGCGAGGAATCGCGAACACCATACGTTTATCTGGTGTATCGAAGTAAATTGCTTGCCCGAGTGGGAAACGTTTTTGATCAATTACTAAGTGAACACCTTTTGATAACTGAAGTACTTTTCCTTTTTTCGAGTTATCTTTTTCACGAAGTGTATCTACCCAAGGACCAGCTGCGTTTACAATTTTCTTACCGTAAACTTCATATACTTCACCGTCTAGTAAATCGATTACACGTACACCGCATACTTTTCCATCTTTATATAAGAAACTGTCTACTTTTGCGTAGTTAACAGCTTTCGCACCATGCTCAATCGCTTCTTTCATTACTTCAATTGTAAGACGCGCATCATCTGTACGATATTCTACGTAGTAACCGCCGCCTTTTAATCCTTCTTTTTTCACAAGAGGCTCTTTATTTAATGTTTCTTCACGGTTAAACATCTTTCTGCGCTCGCTTCGTTTTACACCTGCTAAGAAGTCGTATACACGAAGACCAATTGATGTACTAAATGATCCGAACGTACCGCCTGTATGGAACGGAAGTAACATCCACTCTGGTGTTGTTACATGGGGACCGTTCTCATATACGATCGCACGCTCTTTACCCACCTCTGCTACCATTTTCACTTCAAGTTGTTTTAAATAACGTAGACCACCGTGTACAAGCTTCGTTGAACGACTTGATGTACCTGCTGCAAAGTCCTGCATTTCAAACACAATTGTTGATAACCCGCGTGTTGCTCCATCTAATGCAATACCAGAACCAGTAATACCTCCACCAATTACGATCACATCTAACTCTTGTTTATTTACTCCGTTTAATACGTCTTTACGTTGTTTACTTGAAAATTTCATGGTAATTCCTCCCTTTGATAACGAAAAAAGAGACCACAAACTCCGCTATAGATTTCGCCTCTATAGCGCGTTGTGGTCTCTCCAAATCTCCTACCGAATTATTAACTTGTCACCATTATAACACTGTTTATGATTATTTGAAAGCTTTTGTTGCTTCAATTGCCTTTTTCCATCCAGCATATAGCTCTTCGCTTGTTTCCGCTTCCATCGTTGGTTCAAAGCGTTTGTCCATATGCCACTGTGATTTAATTTCATCTTGGTTTTTCCAATATCCAACCGCAAGACCCGCTAAGTACGCTGCACCTAGAGCCGTTGTTTCGTTGATCACTGGACGCTCTACAGGAACATCTAGAATATCACTTTGGAACTTCATTAAGAAGTTATTTTTAACTGCTCCGCCATCAACACGTAATGTGTTCAGTTCAATACCTGAATCTGCTTCCATTGCACATAATACATCTTTCGTTTGGTAAGCTAAAGATTCTAGCGTTGCACGAATGAAATGCTCTTTCGTCGTACCGCGTGTTACACCAAACATAGCGCCGCGTACTTCACTATCCCAGTAAGGTGTTCCTAGTCCAACGAACGCTGGTACAATGTATACACCGTCAGTTGATTCAACGCGAGAAGCATATACTTCACTCTCACTTGCATCTTTAAACATGCGCATTCCGTCGCGTAACCACTGAATTGCAGAACCTGCTACGAAAATACTTCCTTCTAATGCGTAGTTTACTTTACCATCTATTCCCCATGCAATTGTTGTTAATAGACCGTGCTCAGAAGCTACTGCTTTTTCACCTGTGTTCATTAACATAAAGCAACCAGTTCCGTAAGTGTTCTTCGCCATACCTTCACCGAAACAAGCTTGTCCAAATAATGCTGCTTGCTGGTCACCAGCTACACCTGCAATCGGTACATTTTGACCGAAGAAGTGGTAATCAATTGTTTCTCCATATATTTCAGATGATGGACGTACTTCTGGAAGCATACTCTTTGGTATTGTTAACATGTCTAGAAGCTCATCATCCCACTGTAAGTCGTGAATGTTAAACATTAACGTACGTGATGCGTTTGAATAATCTGTTACGTGTGCTTTACCACCAGATAGTTTCCATACAAGCCACGAATCAATTGTTCCGAATAATAGATCGCCGTTTTCAGCTTTCTCTCTTGCACCTTCAACGTTATCTAAAATCCACTTTACTTTCGTACCAGAGAAGTATGCATCAATTAAAAGACCTGTTTTTTCGCGAACCATTTCGCTATAACCTTTTTCTTTTAACTCATCACAAATTTCAGCTGTTTGGCGAGATTGCCATACGATTGCGTTATAAATTGGTTTACTAGTTGTTTTATCCCATACAACCGTTGTTTCACGTTGGTTCGTAATACCGATACCAGCGATTTGTTCTGGTTTTACATCTGCTTCGCTTAAGCAAGTTGCGATAACTGCTAAAATAGATCCCCAAATTTCTTGTGCATTATGCTCTACCCAGCCTGGCTTTGGAAAATGTTGTGTAAACTCTTTTTGAGCTGAATGAACAATTTCACCTTTTTTATTGAATAAAATTGCACGTGAGCTTGTTGTTCCTTGGTCTAATGAAAGAATATATTTTTTCATATCGGTTTCCCCCTTATGCTACTTTTCTACTATTTGTATTGCTTCCGCTTTTTTTACTTGTCATATAAGAGATTGCTAGTACAATCACAGTTGCGATAATCACATAAATAAGTGCTGCATTTTGTTTTCCTTCAAATACAACTTGATGGAATAATCCTGCAAGTGATCCACCTAGAATTGGACCAACTACTGGAATCCATGCATACTTCCAGTTTGAACCGCCTTTTCCTGCAATCGGAAGGAAGAAGTGTGCGATACGCGGACCTAAATCACGAGCCGGGTTAATTGCGTATCCTGTTGTCCCACCTAATGATAAACCAATACTTACAATTAAGAAACCTACGATAAATGGATTTAATCCATCTGCAAATTTATTTGCACCAATTGCTAATATACCAAATACTAAAACGAATGTTCCAATCATTTCACTTAAAAGGTTTGCAAATGTGTTCGGAATTGCTGGACCTGTTGCAAATACGCCTAACTTTGTTCCTGGATCTTCTGTTTCTTTCCAGTGTGGTAAGTAATGTAAATATACGATAACTGCCCCAATAATTGCCCCAATCATTTGTGCTACGATATAACCTGGTACGTCACTCCATGGGAACGCTCCCTTAAATGCTAGTCCTATCGTTAAAGCTGGATTCAAATGTGCCCCACTAATTGATCCAACCGCATACGCTGCAACCGCTACTGCTAAGCCCCAGCCCATTGTAATAACAATCCAACCTGAATCTTTCGCAAACGATTTCTTTAAACTTACACCAGCACAAACGCCGCCACCAAGTACGATTAACAACGCAGTCCCTATTAACTCTCCTAAAAATGCTGACATAGTATCCCTCCACAATCAATTTAAACGCTTCCAAATGTGATAGAGGTAAAATGAATGGCCATTCGTTTTTGTCAAAAGAAAAAGACCCACAGCTTTGCACGCTTCTATATAAATTTATATAGAAACAATGAAATGTGGATCTCTTCTTTTCTCCGTCACGTTTATTAACTTGTCTATAATGTTAACCTCTTATGAAAGCGGTGTCAACAGAATTTTTTCACATTTTCGTCACTTTTTTTGGTAATGTTTCCATAGTTCGCGTTTTGACGTCGTAATCGCTGTCGCACCAGCGTTTAAAGCTCTTTCCACATCTTCTACAGTACGAATAAAACCACCTGCTAAAATCGGTACACCAGTACGCTCTTTCACTTCAGCGATAATATCCGTCATTGCTCCTGGAAGCACCTCAATATAATCCGGTTTCGTCTTATCTAAAAGATTGCAGCTCTTCTCCATCGCACTCGAATCGATTAAAAAGATGCGTTGTATTGCCACAACACCTTTTTGCTTCGCCTTCATAATTACGCCGGCCTTTGTCGAAAGTAACCCGTACGGTCTAAACTCCTGACATAAATATTCCGTCGCATGCCCATCACTCTGCAAGCCATGAATTAAATCCACATGTAAAAACACCTTTTTACAATATTGCTTCGCAAGTGATATAACACTCTTCAATTGGCCGACATGAATATCTAAAATAACGATATATTCATACGAACTATGTAATAGCTTTTCCAAATCTTTAATTTGCCTCACTGCCGGCAAAATTTTCTGTTCATGAAATTCCATTCTAAATGTCCCCTTCTTTATGTCATCCTATCCTTTATAGTACACAATTTAAGTGAAAAGAACAGCCAGTGTTGGGGATTTCTTTCAAATCTTTCCTCTATTTATATATTTTCTTCAACTTATCGGAACCTATACCACCTATAATCATGAATACAAGGGGCAAAAGATTCATTACATATGGCGCATCTGCTACAATTGTAATACTTGCTCCAGCAAACTTATTTAGCATCCATACAACGATTTTTGCAATAAACAAAAATACTCCTATCATAAATAGACTATCAAAAAACACCTTCCATTTTGGATACGCCAATTGCTTACTATCTTCAATTATTTTCTGCGTCAATTCTTCATCACTCCTTAGCAGTTCATCAATTGTAATACCGAACAGATCACTTAAATGAATAATAATTTCAATGCTCGGATAGTTCTTTCCCGTCTCCCATTTCGAAACAGATTGCCTGCTCACATGAAGTTTTTCAGCCAAATCATTTTGCGACCAATTTCTTTTTTCCCTTTCTTCTTTTAAACGCTCACTAAAAATCATACTGTGTTTATCACCTCTCTATGCCCATTATGTTCAAATAAATGATGAAGAGTAAAGCTAGTTATCGTTTCATTTCCTGCGCAACTTATGCGTTACAGCTTATAATGGCGCTATTTTATATGTATCTTCCCTATACTATGCTCCAATAATAATTTCCCGAACAATAATACAAAGAACGGATACTAATAAAGACTAGATTAGGCATAAAAAATACGCCATCCCTTCTTATCAGTCTCCAGAAAGAATAACGCAAATTTTCATTTTTACTCATCATTTTTCGGACTATATGAAAACCCCGGATATTTCACAACAGGCCACTTCTTCTTACGCAGAGAATCCATTACTTGCGGGCCAACATGTATATTACTCTCCACTATTTCTTTAGGAGTCAGTGCCATCCATTGATTTAACGATACATCTTCAAAACGATTGCTTCTGAACATCTCTAAAAACCATAATGTTTCGGTACCTGTATTTTGAATATAATGCCCCGTCGCAAACGGTACATATCCGACATCGCCAGCTCTATAATCAAATGTACGAGCGGTACCATTTCCAAGAAACACAGTCATTCTCGCTTCCCCTGTCAAATAATATTGCCATTCATCATTATTCGGGTGCCAATGAAGTTCTCTCATTCCACCAGGCTCAACCTCAACGAGCGCTGCTGCGATCGTTTTGGAAATAGGGAAATTTGTGGAATCTACAATTCGAACGCTACCACCAGGCCTCTTAATCGGCTTTTGTTTTAACAATTCATGTTTAAATGTTAAAGGAACTTCTCCTTTCGGTGATTGAACTTCCTGACTTTCAAGCGAACCTGGCACCTCTCCTTGATAAATATAAACTTGATCTGAAGGGAGAGAACGAAAAACACTCTCAGGTACTCCAAAATTAGCCGACAACACTTCTTTTGGCGTATGCGCAAACCAATCAGAAATAGCTAAAGTAGATAAATCAGAAAAATGCCCATCATCGAAAACGAGTAGAAATTCACAATGTTCCAATCCTTGAATGGAATGGGGAATACCAGGCGGAAAATACCAAAGATCACCTGGTCCAACATCAGCAATAAAATTCCGTCCATTTTGATCAACAGCCGTTATGCGTGCCCGTCCTAAAAGCATATACGCCCATTCCGCTTCTTTATGCCAATGAAGTTCTCGTATTCCACCGGCCGTTAAGCTCATATTTACCCCAGCAATCGTCGTCGAAACTGGTAGTTCCCGAGCGGTAATCTCCCGAGACCACCCGCCGTGTTTCAAAATCATAGAAGTGTCCGAGAATGAAAACTTCAAGTTAGGAACTAACCCTGCATCCGTTATAGGCGGAACAAGCATATTCGGATTTTGAATATCTCGCATAACATTACGAGGTCCAGAATCAATCGCACCTGCTCCGTCGCTGCGGATTGGTTGTGGCACATTCCCTCCCGCTTCATTAACAGTACGTTTCTTCATAATTACACTCCTTTTTCATCCGGTTATGAAGTAAAAATCCTCCATCATAGTGTATGAATTGGGCTTTGAATGGTTACTTTTACTATAGATTCGGCAATTTTCGCTCTAACAGTCTACTACCCATTACTATTTAAAACAGAAGATGGACAACAAAGACTTTACGTAAAAAAAGTCTTTCCTTTGTCATACTGATTACACCCTTTTTTAGAGGGCCAATATTAACACTCTCTTTTTAAAATTCCATATCAAAATCCCTTATATTATTAACAGCGACAAAAAGGAATACCATTCTATCCAAATAGAACAGCATTCCTTTTTATAAACAGTATTTAAAAATTATTATTTAAGGTATTTCCCCAAATCATCTAAGTTTCTCGTATGATTTAGAATGATTACATACTCAACTTCAACTTCTGTTACTACCATTTCTAGTACTTGATGGACTTCAATATAATCATTTTCATATTCTTTTGCCGAAGATACAATCTCTTCTAAGGTTCTTACAAATGTTTCAGCACTCCAGTCTTTTGTTGACAACGCCACATAGGTTTGAAATTTTTTTGTATTCATGTTAGTTCTTTAAGTACAATGGGAATTGTGTACTTCTTGATGAGTCAGAATGATTGATTATAACCCTATGATGACTTGTTGATGAATCAGAAGTGCTTATATTACCATCAAATTGTTTAGCATAAGTTGTTGTTCTGTTACCCTTGTTATCCGTTTGACTCCACTTATTTTCATAATTATGCATTGTTTCCTCCCTTAACTTCTTCACGTCAACATCTCGACCATACTGAGTTTTGCTAGAAGTAGATTTTTCTTTTGGATTATATTTATGTCTATTATAAGCGTGTTCGTTAATAAAGTTAGATTTATTTGTTCCACCATTTAATTTATATGGTACCTTTGGACTCGAACCTTTCCCTGGTTTCCCTGGTTTTTTCTTTTTAACTAGAGAATCAACTAGGTTGTCATGTGTAGCGACTTCGTTTACGGAAGTTATATTTCCTCTAGCATCTGTTCGAACAGATAGATCAATTGCTTCCTCTATACCTTGTGTATTTTTCCAATAAAAAGTTACCTGATTTTCAGTGTTTTTTGTAAATGTATCTTGAATTTGATTTAGTTGATACATATCAATTTTTTCAGATGTAACTTTATCTAAACTAATTTTTTTTGGACTGAAATTTTCTTCAGTAGCGGCGGATACAGCTCCTGTGAATAAAAGGCTTAAACTTAGTGTGGCGGCCGTTGTTAAATTAAGAAATTTACTTTTTTCATAATACATCCCTCCTGATAACATTAAAACTATATATTATATTATTAAAATATGAATTACTCTCTAGTAAAAATCAATTACATTTTCATTTTTACGTTAATCTATTTGATTATCTAAAAATACATATACTCAAGAAAACCAAATTACATATAAAAACAGGCCATAATATAGATTTTTTCTATATTATGGCCTGTCTTTGTCTCCATTCGCATATGCACATTGGCTTTTTGTGATAGCTAACAGCATCCATTTGGTTCTTCTTCTACTAAATGAAATGCTTTTAAAACGATCTCATAATTCTTCAATATTACTACTTCGTAATTAATCTAAATTCACTATAAAAAATGAAGTTAGGGTTTCTTTTCTATATGTAGTAAAAATATATTAAGTAGCAGGCGAGTTTGAAATAAAGTCACGATATTAACAATGTAACTGAAACTGCAGCAGCTATTAGTTTCTTCACTTTCATACCTCATACCCCTTACATTAATGTATTCTTAGTTAGTTTTACTACCGATACTCTTCGCTGCCTCTTCAAACAGTTTCGAACCTTCTTGTGCTTTACTTACTGATTGATGCATTTTACTTTCGTCTTCTTGGTCCAATGCATCAAAGAGAAGTTGAAAACAATCCGCATACAGTTCCATCGATTGCTTTATCTTCGCCTGTTCTCCCTGTAACTCAGGGGGCGCTTGTAAATTCTTCAGTTTCTTCGTTGTTGCCTTTGCTCCACCTAAACTTAGTTGTACTTCACTTTTCTTTTGTTTGTATGATTTTACGTCTGAATCTGCTATTCCTTCAATTAATTTCATTGTATCTTCAATTTGAGTAGCACTGTTTATGATATCTGCCTTATACCTTTCAACATCAGAACCAGTTACCTTACCAGTTGAAGGATTAGAAGAGGAACTTTGTTGACTACTTGATGAACTACTGTTTGTACCTTCACCTTTCGCTACAGATAAGCTATCCTCTTTCTTGCTATCAGTTGACTTACTCTCTTTTTCAGAAGTCTTATTCTCTTTCTCTACCTTTTGCGTCTCTTCTTTCTTTGTTTCAGCTTTCTTACCATCAGTTTCAATTGTAATACAACCACTCAATAACATAACTGGTAACGCTAAACTTACTAATTTCTTTGCTTTCATGATTACTAATACCCCTTTATTTGTAAAATGTAGTGCAAACAAGTTAATATACTTAACTAATAAATTTCCTCCGAATAATTCATTAAAATCTATCTACCATATATTACCTGTATATTCATAATCTTTCCATATATATATCATTTTACAAAGAATTACATATTTGGTCAAAGGGATTTATGTAGTCCTTAAAAGGAAATTTTAATAGCAAAGAAAAGAAGCTAACAATAAATTGTTAACTTCTCAGCTTAAGGAAAAAATACTATCTTTCCTTATCTTCTAATATCTAGGTTGTGATTGAATATTTGTAAGATGAACATCATACATATCAATGATTTCAAGAAATCTATCAGCTTCACGGAAGACATGGTCTGCCAATAATGGATGAATGATGCTCTTTATTTTGCATTGCTCAATTAAATCACGTGCTGTTTTCTTAAAATCCCGAAGAGATGCAACCGACACGCGATTTTGATCTAAAAATTGATCTAAAAGAGGCGCTGTTTGGGATTGTGGTTTCATAGATTCTAAGTCAATTGCTTGATACATCAATTCATCAAAATCATTGCTAAAATTCCGTGCTGTATCTACAAGCTTTCTTTCCGATGGATCAAGAAGATGGCCAATAAATTTAGCATGGTCTGCCATAATCCGTAAAAAGAAAACATTTTCTTTAATAATAGCATCAGGAAGAGCATCTAATTTACCTTCATTTAATTGTATTAAACGTTTTCTAAAATAATCAGCTTCCCTACTTGTATGGTCAACTAAAAGTGGAAAGTTATTTTGTCCTGGCAATTTACATGTGAGAATTAATCCTAAAATTTTTCGTTTAAATCCCCAAATATTAGTTGCGGCTTGTTGTACTTCTGCATTAAATCTTTTTATTTGCTCAGGATCTGTTTCATTTGTATAGGAATGCGCTATTTGTTCAATATGTTCAAACAATCGATAAAATTGATTCGCCTCTTCGATTAGTTGAGTATCCTCGCATCTAAATCCCAAGCGAAGAAAAAAAGAATGCTCTTTCATGATTCTAGACCAAAAACGAATTTCATTTAATGAACGCTCAACAAACATTACAGATGTAACACCTGTATCAGGATGTAATGAAGTTTCATCCCTATGCATTGTTAATCCCCCCCAGTAAAATCCCCGCTAGTTCCATTCTTATGAGTAAAAATATATATAAATACCAGCAATAAAAGTTTATGATGACTCTCTTATACATGTAAAATTAAACTAATATAACCTTAGCTTGATGAACATATACTGCTCCCCCAGAAGAAAAAAAGCTACCACCTAGTTGTAAAATTCTACTAGGTGGTAGTCTTTCAAAATTTTTATTAAAGCAATACCGAATCTTTATCACTATCCTGATTACGTTTCTCGCGCTCTTCTTCTAAGCGCTTCATATACACTTCGCCTTCTTTTTCGATAAACTCATTATCCATATCTTGCTCTTTTTTCGAAGTATATAAAACCATGTAGCCACTTAGTACAATCCCGACAATCACAAGATACACCCACCATGGTAAAGTTTCCAAATCACTTCATTCCTTTCCTTAGACAAGCCTTATTAGTTTCACTTTATGAGGAAAGAAGTGGATTTATGCTTAAAATTTTTATTGTGGATGCTTCGCGAAAAATGCTTGTACATATTCCATAAACTCAATTGGTTCCTGACGAAACGGTGCGTGGTATCCTTTTTCAATAATATGAAACGTACTATTCGCAAATAGCCCATGATACAGTTCACCATTTTTCCAAGAAACACTCTTATCATGTCGTCCCCATATAATTAAAATCGGTACCTTAATTTTATCTGCTTCCATCGCAATGCGGCGCTCTCTCATTTTCGTAAGCTGATCATAATGCTCTTTATCATCACGACTATTTTTCACTTCATTTTTATTATACTTCGCAATTTCAGTTACAGTTTGTAAGTCCGTCGATAGCGCTGGTACTTCATAACTTTCTTTTTGCTGGAAAGACTCTATCCCTGTAGCATCCGCCAAAACGAGATGCGTCACTGCATCCGGATATAAATACGCTAAATTAAGGGACATCTCTCCGCCCATTGAATGGCCGAGCACTGCAAACTGATCGTATCCGAGCTTCTTCATTAACTTATAATATAAATTCACTTGCGCAGGAAACGAATACTGAAAATCAACTGGCTTAGAAGAACGCCCAAACCCTAAAATATCAACCGCAATAATCGTATGGTCTCGCGCTAGTTCCGGATAAATATCACTAAACCCATCAGAAGAACCACCAAACCCATGCAGCATAAGTAACGGAGGTTTCCCCTCACCAATTTGTTTAAAATAAATCGTCTGCCCATCAATTTGCGCCATACTCTCTTTCGTATTCAGCTTCATCATAACAGTATCTTTCACTTCTCCAACCTTCGCAATCGGCTTATCGACGAAATTACAAACAATTAACAAAACGAGCACAATACCGCTAATCATATAAAACTTAAACCGTTTCAAAGTTCCCGTCTCCTTTCTCTTGTTGCTATTTAAAGTTTTTACATTTTTTGGTTATTTTATGTTCTCTTTTTAATTGTAACTGGAACAGTTACAATTATACTAAAAAAATATAACTCATTTCTATTACTAATGGTTATTCTGTAACTATTATAGTTACATATTTAAAGTAAGTCAATTCTTTTACAACTAAAAAGAAAAAAGAGACCTCATTGTGAGATCCCTTTTTCTATTTTAGCCACCATAATCCCCATGTTCAGCTTTCATTATTGTTGGACTTTCTTGATGATTTGTTGAACTATATACTCCTAAAGTCAGTGTAAATACTGTTACAATCCCTAATAATTTAATCACCATTTTTTTCATTTTAAAGCCCCCTTATCAAAAAGTTTTTCTCTTGCTTTTTTACTAAGATAAAAATACTTACTTGCCTCTTCCCAAAGGTTTTCTTCATAAAATTTTATTGCTAATTTTTCCTTATACTCCTGAGTATAATCATATAACTCTTCTCTTTCAAAATACGTAATTCCTCTAAGAATAATGACTTCTAATTCTTCTGCTTTTACACCTTGATTTAATGCATTTAAAATTTCATAATGGTGTTGATATCCTTCAATTTTCGAATCTCTACAGATCTTCAATCCTTTTTCTATAAGCTTATTTGCAATCTCATGCTCTTTTAACTTGTAATGCTCTTTTGCTTTTACATAAAGAGATTTATAATGTTGGGGAGATTTTTCTACTACTTCAGTAAGATAACGAATTGCCAATGCAGATAAATTTTGCGTAGAATACATCCATCCTAAATTATGACGAACCATAATAATAAATTTTTCTTCACCAATCTTTTGAAATTGATCCATAGCAGCTGTGAAATGCTCTTCAGCTAATTCCCATTCCTTTAAGTTCATACAGGCTAAGCCTAAAACATTATCACAAAAAGCTACATTTAATTCATATCCATCATGATTTGAATACATATCCTTTGCTTTCGTTGCATGTTTAATAGATACCAAAGCTTGTTGTATATCATAATGAAATGTAGCTAACTTATAATAAAATTCAGCTTTTTCTAATTGATCAGGAACATACTTTAGAAAGCTTTCAGCTTTTTCGTAATGTTCCTTAGCGAGATGAAAATTTCCTAACTCACTAGAATGTATTGCTTTAAAAAAGTGATAATAATAAGTTAAAAAATGATCTGTTGGTTGATTAAAAGAATCTATCTTGTTAAAACTCTCTTGAGATAAGCCTAGATTATCTATTAAATAGTTATATCGAAATTCTAGCAAATAATAATAAAGTAATAGATTTTGGTCCTGCAAACCTTCTTCAGTCTCTTTTTTTAGTTTAGTAAGTTTAAAATCAATTTCTTGTTTTAGACGTTCTGCATTACTTATACGTCTTGATCTAATTTCTAGATACCATTCATTCAATAGCTGCGTCAATATTTCGTTTGTAGTAGATGTAATCATGAAACCCCTCCTAATCATCTGTTATGTACTCTTCCATAAACAATAACAGAAAATTCAAATACTAATTCCAATCATCCTAAAAATAAATATTTCTCCACAATTGACTGACAATTCTTTTATTAATTCATAAAGATTAAACATTTTAATGATTATCCACATAAAAAAGCAAGCAGTTCCAGCACTCCGCTAAAACTACTTGCTCTCCTACTTATTATCTCTATTTTTACTCTTTAATAAATTCCTTCGTACTTCTCACTGTATCAATTGGACGAACTAATTTTTCAATTTCTTCACGTTTTGGCTCTAGGAATGGAGGTAAAGATAATTTTTCGCCAAGTGTTTCGTATGGCTCATCTCCCATAAATCCTGGGCCATCTGTTGCGAATTCAAATAAAATTTGTGGTGCAACTCTTGCATATAATGATTCGAAGAAGTGACGGTTTACATATCCAGATGAAGGAAGTCCTACGCTACTGATTCTCTCAATCCATTCTTCTAATACAGCGCGATCTTCTACGCGGAATGCCGCATGGTGCACTGTACCAAAACCTTGTTGTGCTTCAGGAAGAACTGTATTATGTTCTACGATGACAGAGGCACCGTTTCCACCTTCGTTCACTTCAAATAAATAGAATTCCCCTTCTTGCGCAACCTCTTTAAATAATAGAACTTTTTCTAACACTTCTTTGAAGAAGCTAAAGTTTGCAATACGGATAAATACAGGTCCTAAACCAGTGATTGCATATTCTAATGGTACTGGCCCGTTTTGCCACGGTGTACCTGATTCGATTCCTTTATCAAGTTCATCTGAGATTAATTGATATTGTTGGTCATCAAAGTCAACGAAAGAAAGAGTTTTCTTACCAAATTGCTCTTTAATTCCTGTATGTTCTACTTCAAGACGGTCAAAGCGTTTCACCCAATACTCTAATGCTGCATCAGTCGGAACACGGAATGAAGTTTTTGAAATTTCATTTGTACCGTGTACTCCTTTCGGAACACCTGGGAAATCAAAGAATGTCATATCTGTTCCTGCACTACCTTTATCATCTGCAAAGAATAAATGATACGTTTGAATGTCATCTTGGTTTACTGTTTTCTTAACTAAACGCATTCCTAAAACGTGAGTGAAAAACTCATAGTTCTTTTCTGCACTACTTGTAATCGCTGTAACGTGGTGAATTCCTTTTAATTGGTTCATTTTATATTCCTCCAATAGTTTTTAATTTATATTTTCTCTCCTATTACTTCTCTTCAATAGGTGCTAAATTCGCTTCAATCTCTGCACGCTGGTCTTCTAAGAACGGTGGTAAATCAAGTTTTTCTCCTAAATGTTCCACGTCTCCATCAACTGTAAATCCTGGTCCATCTGTCGCAATTTCAAAAAGGATTCCGTTTGATTCACGGAAATATAAGCTTTTAAAGTAGAAACGGTCGATGATTCCTGAAGACTGGAAGCCTCTTTGTTTCACCTGTTCTTCCCAATAGGCAAGCTCTGCATCGTTTTTCACGCGAATTGCTAAATGGTGAATGCTGCCTCGGCCCGGCTTTTCAGAAGGACCATCTAAATATTTCACAACGATTTCTCCAAAAGCCTCTCCTTTAATGGACTGGAAAATTGCTTCCTCTTCGCTGCGGCTAACCTCTGTATAACCAAACATCTCTGTAAGTGTACTCGACATTTTATCAAGTCTACGAACTGTCATTTCCACAGAACCCATTCCTTGAATTTGATGCTCTGCAGGAACTTCTGATTTCTCCCAAGCTTCCCAGTGCTCCACTTTTTCTCCGTTTGAAACGAGTAGTACTAAGCGAAGACCTTCAGTATCCTCAAATTGCAAAGCAGGACGATTTGCATATGTTGTCATTTCACTATGTTTCACATCAAATTTTTCAAAGCGTTCTTTCCAGTAATGCAAGCTATCCTCTGAAGGAACGAGTAATCCAATTCGAGTAATCGCATTCGTGCCGCGATATGTTCTTCCTACTAATGGAATTTCAAAAAATGATAATTCCGTACCTGGACTTCCTGTTTTATCTCCATAAAATAAGTGGTACATTGACGGATCATCTTGGTTTACTGTCATTTTCACACGACGTAAGCCAAGCACGTTTTTATAAAAGTGATTATTTTCATTTGCATTTTTCGTAACCATTGAAATGTGATGATGTCCTTTAATTTCATACATTGTTTATTCCTCCGTTTCGTTTTACTAGTCAAGTGATAACTAAAAAAATAACATTTCCCACAACTAATATGGTTTTTAGCTTTTCAATTTATTCTTAATTATGTTTTTGTAAATTCATCTTAGTTTTTACTGTATAAGTTACTTTGTTTTTTAATCGAAAACAACTGAGTGTATGTTTTTCATATGACTCAATCGCTTTCGTTACTATCACTTTACACCTCAAGTGATTGAAAAGCAAGTGAAAAATCTCGAATTCAAGATTTTTTTGTTAAATAACATTTAGGGTGTAAAATCATTAATTTCTGGATAGCGTCACATCACTATCAAGCTAAAGACTCAAAGCTCTCCATGCCCATCATGCTAACAAGAATACACTACCCCAAAACGATAAAAATGAACTTCGTTTCTATAAAAGACAACTTTTTTGTTCCGAGGGAATTATAGAATTTTATATCTTTACAATTATTTATGGGGAGTTAATTCGTTTTTTTCAAGAATAAGTAATTTCTTAAATAGAAGTTCACGTACCTCTTCCTTATGATAATTAATTTTTGTTGATTGATAAGAAATTTAATGAATGATTATTCGAATATGCTTTCGTAAATGTTAAATGTAGTTTTTGGATAATGTTTGGTCAAGTTGATACTAATACCCTCGATAAACGAAAGAAAATTAAGAGTGTTCCGGGAAAAAGTAATTAAAAAACGCTCTTAATTTATTTAATTGAGTTATCCTTTTATATAAAAATCTGATTATTTATGTAATTGGCATTCTATTAAAACGCTCATTTACAGAAGAACATTATTCAAGTGAAGCCCTCTATAATTCAATTACAACTCCTTGAAAGTTTATGATACTATCCTGATCACACTTTTTATATTTAATGTTTTAAGGAAAAAAGCTATACTATAAGCGAAACTAAAAATCAGAAAGGAAATACCATAAAATGGAAAGTTATATGCTATTTATCCTTACAGCAATCCTTATTATAATGATGCCTGGTCCCGGTTTTGCTTTAGTTACAAAAAACACTATCTCTCATGGTAGAAATGGTGGGATAAAGACCGTCTTAGGAACGGTATCTGGAATGATGATTCATACAATAATGGCTACACTAGGGCTCTCTGCTATCTTAATGAAATTCGCTATGCTATTTACATTAATAAAATATGCTGGGGCATTTTATTTAATTTATTTAGCTGTAAAGTCAATTAAAAGTGCCTTTTCTAAAAAAGAAGATATGTCAGGTTCAGTGGAAATAAACTCTAAGGATATTGGAACGGTTAAAAGTTTTAGACAAGGATTTACCACGGCAATCTTAAACCCAAAAACGGCTGTATTTTTCCTTAGTTTTCTACCCCAATTTATTGTGAGTAATCAAAGTCATTTCTTCCAATTTCTTTTGTTGGGATTCACATTTACGACTTTGACAGCAATATGGTATTTACTTTATATCTCTCTAATACGTCAATTAAGAACTTTTTTAAGAAAAGAAAAGGTGAACCGTACAATAGAGGGTATTACTGGCACAGTATTATTAGTATTTGGAGTTAGGCTATTTTTCCAAAAATAAATATGTAATAGAGAGAGTTTAAAACTTTCGGTTTTTCCAATAAATGAATCAATATAAAAAGTATGGCTTTCAAACAGTAAAAAAGTGAACAAACGGGTGTGTTTGTGGAATAAGCTTCAATAAAATAACCAAACTTTTTATAAAGAAGTGAATCGATTATATTAAAATTGATATAAAGGCGTTATCCTTTCCTATGATTTCTCAGAAAGAATAACGCCTTGCTCTTTTTAGAGGGTATTTTGTCTAGTTAGCTTGATAGCGATGTGGTTCTATCCCTTATAAAGTGAAACTTTAATCAGTGGGGGTTTTGTTCATCCCCCACTGATTATTAG
>NZ_JXIS01000100.1:0-57321 GCF_000836715.1 Bacillus sp. L_1B0_5
GAAGACTTTCTCCACAGCCTGAAAAAAAGGAGAGATATAATCTCTCCTTTTTCTACTTTATACCTAGCATTATTTGTTATATCCACCAAGTTGCTGTTCTGCCATAGCAACGAGACGTTTTGTGATTTCTCCACCTACAGAGCCGTTCGCTCTTGCAGTTGAATCCGCGCCTAATTGTACGCCGAATTCTTGTGCAATTTCATATTTCATTTGATCCAGTGCGCTTTCTGCACCTGCAACCACTAAAGAGTTGTTACGATTGTTTGCCATCACATATCACCTCCTGTACGTTTAATATGCTACGAAACAAAGAAAATATTATTAGTAAATAAATCCATTTATAACGTGTACTTTTCAACCATTTTACTTTCCGATTACAATTTCAGCATAATAACAGTACAATTTTTCTTTATTTGCATGAGTTTACATAATGTGAAATATGATTATGAAGAGTTTTATTTTACAAAAAATTTATCGATGTAATTGTATTACAAGTTCTTCTAAAATATTGACAGATAATATGCCACGTGTTAAATTCGAAATATTTAAATATTAAGGAGATGAGTGACTGATGTCATTTAATAAGATAGAAGAATATTGGTATATGTACGCTAAAGAAAATGAGTTAAACATGAGCGTTCCAGATGCATGGATGTTTGGAGATGGTTCCAAAGAAATGGGAGATAAATTAGGAAGTTTAGTAGTTAAAGGAATCAAAACAGGAACATGCGCTGCACATTGTGTTTATGAGCTTGAAGGGGAAGAAATTCAAAAAGTTGGTCAGTACGATATTGTATTGGATGGAGACAATAATCCATTAGCAATTATAAAATATACAAAGATCGATTTACTAAAAATGAATGAAGTAACAAGTAATTTTGCAATATCTGAGGGTGAAGGAGATTTAAGCTATGATTATTGGTATAGTGAGCACGTTAAATTTTTCACTTGGGAATTAAGTCGGTATGGACTTACTTTTACTCCAGACTTAATGCTCGTTTGTCAAACGTTTAAAGTAATGGATGTCTATAAAAATTAAACATGGATGAAAATCAAACATGTTTAATCTTTATATTATGTTTTTAAGCATTTCGTCATGTAAAAAAACAAAATCCCCTTAATACAGGGGTTTTGTAATCTATACTGTTCGTAATCCTTAGTAAACCGTTGATACTGTTTGGATAGTTCATACTCAATTTCATCGTATGCCATTGTACCTGCTAATTCTTTACGTGTCTGTTCTTCAATATATCGAGATACTATAATCAATCCCATCATCTTAACGCCTCACTATTTGATTCAAAACTAGAGCCATTCGCGGATAAAGCAGAACAACTTTCCCCTTCTTATACCATACTTATCCTTTATTGTTCCTTTATACCTTTAGTAATTGTGTATCGGTAAGGCTTATCTCCTTCTCATACAAATTTGGATGAAGTGAATAGCTGAAAATAAAAGGAACTCTCAGAATAGAGTTTTTAATCAAGTGCGTACCTTTTATTACTTACTATTTAGCCTACGTACATATTACATAGTGTATTTTATCATCCAATAAATTGGATTAAAACCTGGTTAAACTTTTCCCGCTCTTCCCAGAATGTACCGTGACCACTGAATTGAAAAGGTACAAGTTGTGCATTTCCCAATAATTTTTGCGTCTCTTCTCCTTTAGTAAATGGAACAATTTTATCGTGAATACCGTGAATAATTAGCGTCTGTACATTTATTTTACCAAGATCGCTATACACATTTTCATCTCTCAATGTTCTCATAATCGCAGCTGTCGACCAACTAGCCGCTTCCAATCCTAACTGTAGAAACCATTCGGAAAATGGTCCAGTGATTTTCTGAAAGAAAAATTGATTTGTTACACCCTGCAACATATTAGGGCGATCATTCAGTGTGTCTGTAATGAACTTATTCGCAATCTCTTTTTCCACACTAGTCGGAGATGCAGCACCAATTAGGACTAATTTGGATACTCCAAATCCTTGATAACGAGCCATATAACGAATTGAAATTGCACCACCTGTGGAGTGTCCTGCTAGTGTGACATCTTTAAGCTGTAACGCTTTAATTACTACTGCTATATCATCTGCCAATCTATCAAAATTGTATCCACTATATGGTTTGTCTGAATTGCCGTACCCCCTCCAATCAATGCCTATACATCGATATCCCATTGCTGGAAGTACATTGTACTGATATTCGAATTGCTTATGGTTTAATGGCCACCCATGTATAAAAAGTATTGTTTTCTTACCTTTCGAATTTATATCTTCTACAAAAATTCTTACATCAGATTCAACAGGTATTAAGTATCCCATGCAGACTCCCCCATGTAATAAAGATTGCCTCTACAATAAGATATTCAGCTTAAGAGAATCTATGCTGTTTCAAGTCTACTCTAAATTGCTCTAAAGACCAGTTCGACTACAAATAATAATTCATGAAATTCGCGTTATATAGATGGGAAA
Organism: Bacillus sp. L_1B0_5; assembly: GCF_000836715.1. Classification (NCBI taxonomy): domain Bacteria; kingdom Bacillati; phylum Bacillota; class Bacilli; order Caryophanales; family Bacillaceae; genus Bacillus; species Bacillus sp. L_1B0_5. The sequence goes on from NZ_JXIS01000100.1 coordinate 2,478, forward strand.
TTCAATATGTTCTTATCGATTTGAGCATGTTAAAATAAACCTAAAAAAGGATGGAAAAATATGACACAGTTATGGCGATCTTTTGGACATGTCGTTCCACTATTTTTAATCGCAACCGTTATTGTATGTATAATTGCATTTGTATTGGCAAAAAAAAGTGCGAAAGATAAAGTTATACAGAAAAACACAATCTTTATGAACATAGTGTTTCCTCTTTCGATTATTGCAATTTTACTCATTACCGTTACACCAAGATTTACTGGGATGGAACAAATACGAGTTGTAAACTTGATTCCGTTTATTGGTATGTATAAGCTTATGACCAATTATGTCGATATTATGGTTCCTATCAAAAATATATTGTTTAATATTATCCTATTTATGCCATTTGACTTCGGCTTATTTTGGAAATATCACGCAAAGCTTTCTATTTATCAAGTGACTATAATAGGATTTGTATTTTCACTGCTAATTGAATTTATCCAATATGTCTTTCCAGCAGGTCGTTCATCAGATATAGACGATGTGATATTGAACACCGTTGGAACATTAGTAGGATGTTTATTCTGGAACCAAATGTATAAATTATTTCCAAAGATCTTAAAAACATCGAATGCGAAAACTACTATGCAAAATAACTTCCAATAACGATTTTTATAGTAATGAGCCGTTCATTTGAGCAGCTCATTACTATTTTTGCATAGCGTGGGTGATTTCCAAAATGCTAGATGTACCCTTTATAATCTTTCAGTAGGTATACAATTTCTCAAGTAATTACTGGTTTATACTATATGAAAATTAGAGTATATGAAGAAGAAATAGAAGTATTGGCAGAGTGCTACACTATTAAGAATGATTTTTTCGCAAGGAGCATTTATATGAAAAACAGAAAGAATGTAATATTACTAATAGTATATTTCTTATTTTTGAGTGGTTGTAATCAAGTTAATGAAGATGAGGTAAAAAAATATATAAAAGAAAAACACGGAATCGATGTTGTTGTAACACATATGAGCCCTTTAAATGAAAATAATATGGGGCATGCATACCATACTGTGCAAGCAAAGAATAATAAAAATATTCAATTTCGAGTAGAGGTAGATGGTCTCTTCTATTCATCCATAAAAAGTGATGAATACAAATATGGAAAAAAAACATTTGAGGCATATCAGAAATTCCAACCAACTCTAGAAGAAATGAAAAAGTTAGGATACGTGGAAACTAAAACTGATAACACTCTTCAATATTTGTCAGAGGATAGAAGATCAGATGAAGGGAAACCAACTAATGAATTATTATTAACTTTGCAAATGAGTAACGAGATTGACTTTAGCCAATTTGAATCAGTAGAATTAGATCGTTTATATACTCTATTTCAACTCATCCAGAAAAATAATAAAAAGATAACAGAACTTGAAATTAAGGATTATAATGGCAAATCTTTAGGTGGACCTTTTAAAAATGTGCAAAAAATGATAACAAAAGAAGAGCTGTTACTAACAATGAAAAAAACGATGGGCAATGCCATAGACATTTATTTAGAAAATTGGATTAAAAATCATACAAAAATAGAAGAGAGATTAATTGCAATTCAAAACAATCGTTTTGAATTACAAGGTATTACTTATTCAAATTTGAAAGATGGGGATGTTCGAGGATATAAGGTGAATTTGATTATTAATACCGGTAGTAATGAATTTGAAAATAATCCCCTTGTAATTAAAGATTTAATCAAGGTAACCACAATCCTTAAAGAAGAACTATATAATAAAAAATTTCAGATATATTTACAAACTAAGAATGGAACAAAATATACACCCTGGTTATCATCAGAAGAAATTAAAAAAGCTATTAACATCGAAGAATTTGTAAAAGAGCGATATCCTAAGAATTAAATTTAAAGCCCTTTTCATGTTTGTTATAGTAACCAGCAAATGACAAAAAATATTCAATAACTCATTAGCTGTAGAGGGAAAAATGAGAAAAAGAGTCCTATTCATATAAGACTCTTTTTCTATATCAAACTAATAAAAGTGTATACACATACCCATCATTCATGAATTATTCTTTCCATTTACTAAAAAACATAGCTTCATACACTTAATATCATATTCGTTAAATTGCAAACTATTATTTTATCTTCTGTACAGGCAAACTACTAAAAATTAATTCAGCAACTTTTACATATCCTTTTGAGTTTGGATGAATTAAATCCTTAGACCAAAGCGTATTGTCATTAACTAAATGATGATTCCAAAAATCAACATGATGAAGCTTATACTCTCTGCTCAGTGAATATATAACTTCATTTACCTCTAATAATTGTTCTTTTATTACTTGTTTTTTTTCAGAAGCAAAAGGAAGCCTAACTGTAAAATCTGGAAGGTTTGCTATAATAATATCAGCCCCTGCTTTACTTAATGTATTTATCATAAATTCCATATCGTTCTTATATGCATCATGATTCCAACGTCCTTTTAAAACATCGTTTGCCCCTGCAATGAGACTAACCAAATCTGGATTAAAAGTTAACGCCTTTTCCAATTGCTGCGAGCGAATTTCTTTAGTTACTAACCCACGCTTTGCAAAATTGGCATATTCTATATCGTTTTCACACAGTTGAACAAAATGATCTACCCAACTTTTTAATGCAATTCCCTCAACTTTATCCCCTATCCCCTCTGTAAAACTATCACCAATTGCTACAAATCGCTTCCACATATGTATTCCCCCTTTATTATTAACCATATCTATACTATACAATAGCTCACACCGTAATTGTTATTTCTAAGTGGTTTTCGATTTCAATTATATTCCACTTTACTATATTTACATTTAGAATCCAAAATTGACCGATTCCTAAGTATACTTAGGAATCGGTCATATTCATATATTTACTAAAGAAATAAAATCTATCTAGTAATTATACTTTTTTCAAAAAATTTGTTGTTCTTTGTTTTGCCCAGTTGATACATTTCTTTTCGATTAAATGATATGAAACTATAGAAAAAAGTAGTGTCATTGCAATGCACAAAGTAAGAAGGAAAAAGATAGGTATCTTTGTATACAAAAGTTTAAATAATAACATCATGATTGGAAAATGACACAAATAGATACTGTATGAAATTTCTCCTAAATATACAAATACACTCTTATTTAAAAATGCTTTTACTTTTAGGTTACTCATAGCCATTATAATAAATATACTAACCCCCATTACGACACCCCAATCTTTTAATAAGAAAGTTGTATCATTACGGGAAAAACCATAAATTAAAATGGAATATAAATATAGAATAATCCCTAATGCAATAAGAAATCCTTTTTTAAATTTTTTCATGTTCCTATATGAGTAGATAAGTTTTTCCTGATACTTAAAAAGTAACATTCCAACCATAAACATAGATGTAAAATGCAGTGTATCAGCATAACCATTATAAAATCCTTCAGCTTTCCCAATATGCAACATATTAAGAACAACACTAATTAAAGAAAAGCTCAATGCAAATAGTATCGTTTTCTTCCAATTCAGTTTATAAAAAAGAAGGAATAACAAAGGAAACACAATAGATATACGCATTTCTTGAGCCAATGACCAAATAACTGGATTATAATTTTCCGTAAAAAAGTTATTAAGAAGCACAAAGTGGTTTAGAATATCTAATTTTGTTATAGACCCTTGCCACCTATCATAGAACCAATCCCGTAATCCTACCACTTCATACGACGAAAATAAAATAAATAAAACAAAGGTAACGATTATCCAAAAATAATAAGGAATATAGATTCTTACAAATCTCTTAATTAAATATCCCCAATAATTTGTTTTTGAATGATAAAGTGCCATAGATAACACAAAACCACTTAGTACATAAAAAACGATAACAGCTTCCCCACCCGCCCATAAAAACCTAAGCGGGGAAAATTTAATAGAATTAGGCAACGATGGTAGCATTAAACAAAAATGTCCAAATACCACAGTAAGTGCCGCTAACCCTCGTATGGAATCTAATTCTTTTATTCTCTTACTCATAAAATGTTCTCCTTGTAAATTGTAAATTTTGCTGTTCATAAAGGCCACTATAAAAATGTAGTGGGTGGATTGTACATATTGTTTCTTTAAATTCCTAATATAAGCAGTACAAAGTTAATTTGACCTCCATTTCTTTATATACATAATTTAAAACAAAATATTTAATACAAAGAAAAGATTTTATTAAATTTTTATAAAGTGAAACTTTAATCAGCCCTCGCCAATCGGGCGTTTACGGGCAGCAGGGCCCCCACCTAACTTCCTTGCTTCCGCTGAATTTTGAGATGGGGGTCTTACTGCCCGGCAAATAGCGGGATACAATCTAATTACAGAAATACGTACCAGATATTAATTTTTTATTGTCAATTGATGGAATAGTGGGTGTTTTTTCATCATGCAACTTTATTAAACTAACCTTGCACCCGAATCCTTTAAATCGAAAAATTCATAATAAACGCCATCCTTTCTGTATATTTCTACAAAAAGAATAGCGTTTTAGGGATATTTGGATATAAATTTATTTTAGCTTGATAGAAATACAAAATGTTCCGAAGAACCAAATTTCAAAAGTAATACACTCTTTCATTCCAAACTATGCACATAAGAACCTATAAGACTTTGAAACCTTTTGTTTCAGACTAATATTTAGTTGTATCCTATAAAATTAGCTTTTTACTATATCAATCGCACTATCCCACATACCACTAAAAAAAGATCCTGTTTTACGTATAAAACGTGTAAACCAATTTGCTTGTTCCACATCAGATTTTGTTACAAGATCTATTTGTAACGATTTACCTGATAAGAACCCAGGATCTGTATTATCTTTAGGCGAGATAATCATTTCACTAATTGTTACACCTTTTTTCATAGGCGCTTCTTGTTTTTTATTCAATACTTTAAATTCTTTTTTATAAATGTCTTTATTGCCCTTCGGCATTGGAAGTGAAACAGCTTGCTTCGTTTGAACTACTACATCTTTGTCTTTTGCATTTGCTACTCGCACTGTTTCATGCCCTTTTACTACTGAATCTTTTCTGTAGACATTCTTCACTTCAAAATTCGCAAATCCATAATCGTATAATTTCTTTGTTTCATCAAAACGTGCCGTATGAGATTTTGCTTTTATCACTACAGAAATTAGGCGCATACCATTTCTTTCTACTGTACCAGTGAAACAATCTCCCGCTTCTGGAGTCGTTCCTGTTTTCAAACCATCTACACCTTCATATTGCTTAATTAAACCTTTTAACATCCAGTTAAAGTTCGCCATATCAATTGGATATTTACCACCCTCTTGGAATGTTTTTTTAGGAATTTTTGCTGTATTTAATATTTGGGGGAAATCTTGAATAAGACGTTGCGCTAAAATTGCACAATCCCTTGCAGACATTTTATTTTTCTCGTCTAGAGTTGTCCCTTCTGGATGATATCCTTTTAAATCGTGATTTGTTAAGCCTGTAGAGTTTACAAATTTATAATCTTTCATTCCAAACTCTTTCGACTTATCGTTCATCATTTTTACAAAGTTGACTTCTTTACCAGCAATCTCTTCAACTAAAGCAATTGTTGCACCGTTTGCAGAGTAAATTGCCATTGCCTCATATAACTCTTTTACTGTATAAGAGCCACCATTTTCTAATGGAACGTTTGATAATGAACGATCTTGGGAAATCTTATGTGCATATTCAGAGATTTTAACTTTTTGATCCCATTTAAGTTTTCCTTTATCCACCGCTTCATGAACTAAGTATTCGCTCATCATTTTTGTCATACTAGCAATTGCCAATGATTCATCTGCATTTTTTTCATATAAAATTTTCCCGGAATTTGCTTCTATTAAAATTGCTGATCCTGCTTCAACCTCTATAGCAGAAACTGTTTCCGCCGCTGCTCTTCCAAATGTAACGAACATGCTACAAAATAGTGTAAGCACTGTTACTATTGCAATAAATCTCTTGCAAAGCATACCTTTCACTTCTGTTACCTCCAATATCTTTGTACTCAAAAAAGCGTTATTCTAACATAATCTCAAAAAAACAGACAGTGTTCTCAAATTGTATATACATATAATACATTAGAATCGCTTTCATATAGACCATCTCATCCGACACTTTTAGATGCCCTGATACTTTGTATTCCCACACATATCCCTATTTTTAATCCCCTTATATTTTTCAAAATGATTCGCACTTTCATATTTTTTAGGATTACAATTAATAGACAATCTAGATACTACATTTGTTCCATATTTACAAAAAATAAAGTGAAACTTTAATCAGTTGGGGTCTTACTGCCCGTTAATGCTTTATTAGCTATCAAGGATTTTAATTACTCAATTCAGCTATTTGCTAGACTTATATTAGAGATGAATTTTCTTTAGTCTAAACTATTAGTTTTTTGTAATAAAAAAAACTACACCCTATACTGGATGTAGTTTTTCTAACTGATTTATTTATTTTTCACTTCATTTTTATAAAAAGCAAATAATGGTTCGATGGATGGACTAGATAACAGCGGAATTGCCTTCTCAATCAATTTCCTATCCCAATCAAACCAACGCATTTCCATTAACATGTTTATTTCTGTATCAGTGAATCGTTTCTTTATTTCCTTAGCAGGATTTCCACCAACTATTGTATACGGCGGAACATCTTTACTTACGACAGATCCTGCAGCAACAATTGCCCCTTCACCAATAGTAACGCCAGGCATTATTATAGCATTCATTCCAATCCAAGCATCACTTTTTATGACTGTATCACCCTTAGGTTCATATGATTGTTCAATTTGCTCAGCGAATGGATATACTGTAATCCATTCTGAGTGATGATTATGGTTACCACCCATTAAAATGACTACTCCACTTGCAATGCAAACATAATTCCCAATAATAAGTTTATCAAGATGCCATCCCATCTGTTCAATTGGATTGAAAAGTGCTTGAGACTTAGCATCCCCCCACAAATACCTTACACAGCCATCTTCAAAATTTTGATGACTATAATAGCCTGAATAATAGGAGTACTCTCCCACTTCAATGAGTGGATTTGTTACTATATCTTTTATATACTTTGTTTCTGACCAATGATTAAATAATGGATACTTCATAACTTTATTCCTCGCTTCTAAGTATTATATATTTTGCTATTTACTTAGAAGCTTACTACGACAGCTACATTTTTTAGCTTTCTCAAACGACGAATCATTATCTTCAAGCCTTTCTTTTATACTAAAAAAAGCATAACGCAATACATTACACTAGTCAAATTGTGTAATTTTGAACACATCTTAAACAGCTTAATACTGCAATAAGAACATGAAAACACTCTAACTTTGATCCAAATAATATATTGATTACATTTAGTTTATATTTTGTAAAAAAATTTTAATTGCCATGACAAAGCAAACAATAACCACTATTGGTCGTATTAATGCCGTCCCTTTTGTAAGCACCATCTTCGCCCCAATGTATGATCCTATAATTTGACCAAGCATCATAATCAATCCAATTGTCCAATCGATTTGGCCAAAAATAATAAAATACAACAAAGCAGCGAAATTACTTGTAAAATTCAAAATCTTAGCATTTGCAGTTGCCCGTGTAGCACTATATCCACATAAGAGAATGAATGCTAAAGCAATCAAGCTACCTGTTCCAGGGCCGAAGAAACCATCATAAAATCCAAGTAACGGAGCCACTGTTAACGCAAACAACAACATACTTATTTTTCTCGGTCGATCTTCATTTGCTATATTTGGAGATAATAGAAAATAAAGACCAATAATAATAAGTAAAAAAGGTAATATCATGATTAGATATTCTGCCCGTATCTGTAAAACAAGCCATCCACCGAAAACGGATCCCAAAAAGGTCATTAAGATGGACAAACGCATATCTTTGAGATTAATTTCTTTCTTCTTAATAAAAATCATTGTTGCCATGAGGGTTCCGCTACTCCCTTGTAGTTTATTAGTTGCTATCGCTACAGAAGGAGACATACCTACTAATAACATTATCGGGATAGTTATCATACCACCGCCCCCAGCAATTGTATCTATCCATCCTGCTAATACAGCTACTAAAAATAGTAGTATAAGTAATTCAATAGTAAAATCCATACAAAGAATAGGGGCAGGCTTGAGCTATTATAACTCAAACCTCCCCATCGCCCCTCCTCTCTTTAAACTAGTTAATGATATCTGTAAAGTAACTTTCTTTCTGATCACGTAATCGGCTGGAAACGTACTGCCTGCAAACAATTCTTCTTCCGTACTTATTATCTCCAATTGGGATTTTATATTCTTCTTCAGATAACCTTTCCCTACCATGAGTTACATTTGTTTGTTTACCATAGTATGAATTTGGGATAATTAATAAATCTTCAGATGTAAGTGGAACCTTATAAGTAGGCGTTGTTCGTAAGAGTTCTAAAAACATGTCAAATTTCAATTTTTCTTCTTCACTTTCTCCCACATAAATCAATCTATTTTCTGCTCCATTCAAACAAGTTGCAATAATATCGCCATTATCATCCAAAAATATGATTTGGTTTATTTCCCCTACAAATCCAGATATTTCACCATCCGCCATTCCTGCGATATGAGCAATAGGCATTTTACTTATCGCCAATATGTCATCTTTACTGAAGTGATTTTCTTCAAGATGCTTTTGAAGTAATTTTGGCGTTCCAATATGAGTTTGAGTTTTTAAATTTAACACTCCTTTTAATAAAAGAGCATCAACTCTAGTAAATTTTCCACAAGTAATTTCAGACACTATTCGTTCCACGGATTTATTAAGTCTATTTGATACAATTTCTAAATTCGTATTGAATGTTTTCAATCTTGCTTCAATATCTGATTGGTCTTTCATATCTGTATACACTGTGGCATCGTTATGTTGATAAAAGTTCCCGCCACCGGTGCTTGCACCAACATTTCGCAAAACTTCATCGTTGTTTAAAGGTGAAATAAGATGAAATCTATTTTTCCCTGCATGTTCGGATGGGTGAATTAAAGCATCATAATTAAAAAGTGTGGCAAAAAGCCATGTGACCCATTCTGCATAAAAATATTTTTTCATTCTATCGTGTTCGTCTTCACCATAATTAAAACCTTTGCGATTTTCCCCAGGTAATAGGGTTTCCATAGGATCACATGGAATATTTTTAATAAGAGTAGGTGGTACGTTCCCACCACAATTCGCTACTTTTATCATATGTAGTAGTTTTTTCATGTCTGAATTCGAAGTTTTCTTTGAATAATCAATCAAACAATTAAGCCACTCTCTTGAAAAGCTTGCAGCTATTTCTTGTTCACAAGTATAAGGATTATGAGTTTTTAATTCATGGTCTATTAGATTCTTCATTTTATCCTTCAATACATTAGGAATGCTAATTTCTTCGATTTCTGTAATCTGCAGTGTTCCTTTATTCATTATAAAACCTCCGTTGTTTTATTTTTTCACACCATATCTTCTATTAAATGAACTACCTACTTCTTTTTTGCTCCTTTGCTTTTCTTCAAAGCTATTAGAACTACCAATTTACAGATAAAAAACGTGGAGTATAAGAGATTTCTTCTTAGTCACATTTCCCCCACGAATCTCCGTTAAATTGGCAAATTTAATTTGAAAATCTGATTCATTTTCATACTTTACTTTCAAACTATGTTTATATGATTTTCAATTCAAGTAAGAGTATTTCATTTTCTAAAGTTTTCCTGGGTTTAAAATCAGAATTTTCAATATAAATATGTTAACACTAAAAATATAACACGAAACCAAAAAATGTAAATCAATAGTTTTTTTATAAAAAATAGTCAGACTATTTATAAGGTAATTCGTATTTCATTGAACCAACTACGGCCTCTCAATTTTATTGATAACAATAAAAAGGTCCCCTAAATGGTGATAGAGGACCTTTTTCCAAGTATATTCTATTTTAAATTTCTTACTTACCTTTTATTTTAAAAGATATTGCTGTAACTTCTTTATTAACAGTTCCATCCCGTTTGGACTTACAATAATCTTCCCATTCGCTAACGAAATATTGCTGTCTGAAATATCCCCTGTAAGTGCACAAGCTCTTGGTGATTGATATTTTCGTAAAATAATCTGGTCCTCTTCTATAAACATTTCAAGAGAATCTTTTTCTACAATTCCTAAACTCCGTCTTATTTCCATTGGAATAACAATACGCCCCATGCTATCTGCTTTACGAGTAATCCCTCTTGTTTTCATAAAATGCCACCCTTTATTTTTATCTAATATTACGGTACTTATTTTAGCAATAAACAACAATTAGGAATAGTTCGTATTACAGCACTTTTTTTAGGAATAAATACCAATTAGGAATAACTTATGTTAGAATTATTTCTTGTTTATTCTTGATTTTTAATATATTTATCCTTGATCATTTTAATATATTGTTTTCTTTCTGTTAATTCAAATATAAATAATGCCTTTTTTATGTATGTTAAACCAACTTCATTAGAGTGCTGAACTTTTAATAAAATTGCACCTTTTTCAAAGAATAATTCACCTAATAAGTACAAAGTATTCATATTTATGGCTAAATTTATACCTATTTCACTATACTTTATTGCTTCTTCATATTGATTTGCAAGGTGTAAACATTTTGTTAACGTATGAATGAGTCTTAATTTGATTTCTTTTTCTCTAGGGAATTCTATCTTATTAAAATTAATTAAACTTTGTTTTAATATATTTATGCTTTTCTCATAGTCTTCATTTTCTGCATGTATTATAGCAATTGAATTCATTATGCTTATTTCTTTTTCTGATAAAAAGTTACTACTACTTAAGGTTTGTTTTAGTGCTCTATTTAAAATGTCAAAAGCATTAATTGTTGCTCCATTTACATAATATATAGCAATCGCTTCATGCCATAATAGAAATTGTTTATCTTCTTTTGATTGAAAATTATTTTCGTTTTTCTCTTTTTTCACTATTTCGTAAAGCTCATTATATTGTTTTTGTTTCACACAATCTCTCATTACATATTTTACATTTTCAATATATTTTATTTTTTTGTTTTTGGTTAGTGCAAATATATAATTTGGATCAATACCAAGTCTTTCAGATAATTGATACAACAATATGCTAGATGGATAAATAATACCTTTTTCTATCTTACTAATTTGACTTTGTGAACATATTCCATGACATAATTCAGATTGTGACATGTTTTTTTCTTTCTAAGTTCTTTAATAATAATACCAAGATTGTAGAATTCCATCTTTCCTCCCTCAAATGTAACACTTTATGAGTATAAGAATATTTTCCAACTTTTAATGTAATGTAAAATTAATATAGTTACAATTACTAATTATATGGATTTATAGTTTTTTTTACAAACTTGTATCACAATACAAGAAATTATTAAAATATGGTTCACTAATAATCAATGGGAGTTTTATTCATCATCACTGATTATTAGTTCACTCCAGGCAGGCTTTTTCAGGGAGTCCGACTTCTTTGCCACATCTAAATTTTGAGGTGGGAGTCTTACTACCCGCAAATAGCCAAATTAAAATAAATATGATTTTTCACCTTTATTTCTTTTAATAGTTTCTTTTGATTTTTATATAAATAATTTCGAAGGAGCGTATTTTATGAAAAGAATGTTGACCGAAAGAGAGTTAGACGTGGCTATTTATGTAGCAAAAGGATTTACAGATGTAGAAATTTCAAAAAAAATATATGTTACCCCTAGAAGGATTTCAACGATAATTAATCATATTAAAGAAAAATGGCATATTAATTCTAGAGTGGAATTAGGTATTTTAGTTTACCATTATGGTTTTATAGATGCACCCTTATTTTCAAATAAAGAAAATCATTTATTCGAAAAGGTTGCACAATAATTGGCCAAGTATAATGTGTTTCAGTTACAAATAAAAACAGAAAAGCCGCTGAACTTTTATTATTTAAGGTAATTCTGTATTTTGAAGGTGATGGACATGTACGGATTGCTAAAAGAAAAAATATAGATTGTATTTAGATATTTTAGTAAGAATGATTGTACCAGAAACTTTTAAAATCCCAATAATAGAGGACTCTTTGGATGTTTTATTGAAGGGCTTCGAACGACTTTTAAAAGGTAAAAACATACCTTTAGACAATGTTTCTTCTGCAACAGCAAGTATAGCTTTTAATGTAGAAAGTCCATCCATTTTGATTAAGCTCTTTTCAAAAAGGGTGGGTTTCTTCAGTTTATAGGAAAGGTATACTTAACTCATAAAAATTACAATAAAATAGGTAAAAATGCCATCGCATCTTTACCTATCCTATAGATAAACAGGTTTTCATAAAAAATAGAAAACTCCACTGAACACTATAAATATATTATTTTAAATTAATTGGTTGTTGTTGAGTAATACAATGGATCATACCACCATTTTTATAAAGCTCTCTTACATCAACCCCCACAACTTTACGATCAGGATAAAGTTTTTGAATCATCTCATTTGCTATTTTATCATTAGGATCATTATAGTTAGGAACTAAGATAACTTGATTCGCTATATAATAATTAATATATGAACCTTTATAATCAAGTTTCTTTCCGTTTTCTAATGTAACATTATTCTTGCTTAGCGGCAGATATACATACTTGTACTTATTACCCTCAGCATCTTTTGCCTGCAACAACTTGTTAATATCTTTATCAGACGTTCCCCATTCAGCTAAATCTTTTTTGTTTAATGTTATAATAGTAGATTTATCGTGGAATTTTGCAAATCCATCAATATGAAAATCAGTAATATCTAAGTTAGGTACTCCATCTAACCAAATAAAATTTGTTACCCCAAGGTCACTAATATATTTTTCAATATCTTTTTCTGACAATTTAGCGTTTCTATTTTTATTCGTCACAGCACTTCTAGTTAGTAAAGCAGTTCCATTACCATCTAATTCAAATGCGCCACCTTCAAGAACAAATTTATTCCAATCAATTCTTTCAATACCTAACTGTTTGCTAAGATTCTCACGAAGATGAGCATCTTTCTTATATGGTGTTTTCTTTCCCCATCCATTAAATCCCGGGTCTAATATCTTTAGATTTTTGTCATTATCATAAACAAAAATTGGTCCAGTATCTCTTGTCCATACATCGTCAGTAGGTGCGATAAAGAAATCAATTTTCCCCATATTCACCCCGTGATCTATTAAAACCTCAGTAATTCTTTCTTTTTCTTCTTGATCATATGCAACAATATGAACTTTTTCGCCTTTGCTTAAAGCATTTGTCATTTGAATCCAAATTGGCTCTACTTCTTGCTGATATTTTTGCCCATATGTAAATTCATGAGGCCATTGTAGCCATGTTCCTTCATGTTTGCTTTTTTCATCTGGCATTGTATACTTTCCTACTTGTTTTCGCACCTCTACTTTCTTCATATCTTTTCTTTGCGTTTTTTCAATTTCCTTCGCCTGAACTTTCTCAATCCCCTTCCCTAGAGCATAACCACCGAAAATAGATGTGGTTAGTATAGCACTCATACACAAATTCGTTATTTTTTTCATTTCTTAACCTCCTTTTCTGTCTTACTGTAAACCTTTACATAGTGTGAAGGTCAAGCTTTTCTGTTTGAATTATTTAAATATTTTAAATGTGAAGTGCAATTTGAATCGAACTCTATACAAAACAAGTAAGAATCAACTCTTCCTACTATAATCATCATTTTTCATAATATCTTACACTCTTTTCTCTTGTTATCCTTTTTATACCATGTACTGTATTATTTTTGAAAACAATACAGTACATGAAATTTCATACTAAATACATATATATTTATTCGGTTTATAATTAACTATTCAAAAGCAGTTACAATTCTCTCTTTCATTTTCTGTATTACTTCACTGCTCAATACTTTTTGACCAGCAGGAAGTTTTAATATGGCAGCGGCACCTTTACTAAGGTATATTTCTTGATCATTATTTTGATTTACTACCAATATTCCTTGCCCTTCAAATTCGAAATAACTAATATCTTTTGTTTCATTTGTATTATTCTTTATTGCTGTATATAATCCATATAAATCTTTACTTCTATTTTCTCCGCCCGTTCGAATCGGTTCAATATCATTCGCAACAATCATTCCTTCTGGCTGCTCACCCTTCATAATAAACCACAACTTTTCATTTGTTGGTAATAGTAAATACTTAAATTCAGAGCTATTTAAAATTTGCTGTGCTGGAATTGTTTCATAGATTGGTAACGAAAATGGAGATGTTGTTATTTTTTCAAAGCTTAAATTTTCAGAAGAACTTCCCTTACTATATTGATAATCTTTTAATGCGATCGATTGTACCGATTCACTTTTATTTTTTGATGCATAACTAATTTTACTAGCGAAAATAATAACGGTCATTAAACACATGCACGGTATCACAAGCTTAAGTAGTTTTCCCATTTATGAACCCCCGCTTTTAATATTATTAGTTTGCATGGATATTATAAACAGTTTCACTCCACCAAAAATTATTATTGTTATGGAACGTACTGAAATTATGATTATAATGATCACCATACCAAGGGTCCATGTACGTTATATAATCGGTTCCATTTGTCCCTTTATAAAATCCATCAAGTACTAGAAAGTGTCCGATGTTAGCTCCATTTTGCCACATAATGAGTGCAATCATCGGCTGATTACTATTAATTTGACTTTTGAACCACTCATACGATTTTGCTCCAGAACTTATAGCTGAGCTAACACCATATCCCGATAATCCATATTGTATTTCACGTGAAGTTGCAGGATTATTATATGATCCACCCTTAACATACCTAACGTACTGATCTTGTGAAGGAGTTTTCCCAAAATAATTTAAAACTGAGACCGAAGTGCCTGCCCAACACCAATTTGATCTTTCTTGTAATATGTTAGGTACAGATAATTTACGGTCTATTGGTGTACTTGGAGGATTTCCATTAATATACGCTGATGTTACATATACTTTTTTTCCATCTTTAAAATAGTAAAACCAACGATTGTCTAAATTTCCTGTCCAGTAATCTTTAACCGCTTCACCATACTCCCATCCTTTAAAAGATACTTTTGTATTTCCGGGAATCACATCTACAATATTTGCATTCAAACTTTTCGCCTCTCTAACATTTACATTCAATGGAGCTGTTGTCCCTGAAAATTCAACTTCTTCTGCTATTATTTTCTGAACACCAATAAAACTAAATGTGAAGAACAATAAAAACATACAAACAATAAAATGATTTCTTCCCTTCATTTCTCCACCCCTTCATCAGTACTAAAAAACATCAACAATTCATCCTTATTAATTGTTCAAGCTTAATATTACATACTAACGAAAAATGACTTCTCATAAAATGAAACTTTAATCAGTAGGGGTTTTATGCATCACCCACTGTTTATTAGTTAAACCAATCGGGCTGCTCGGCAAATAGCGGGATAAATTCCAATACAAAAAAGGAGCCTATAAATTTTTATAGGCTCCTTTTTATTTCGTCGTTATTACTTAGCTAATTCTTTCGTACCATTCATTACATCAATGAAGAATCCCCAGTTATTCACTACAGAAGAGATACTGATATGTTCATCTGGAGTGTGGACGTTGAAAATGTCTGGTCCGAATGAAATTGCATCTAATTCAGGCATCTTTTGAACGAATGCGCTACACTCAATCCCCGCATGTACAGCGAAGATTTCAATTTCTTTATTGTATTTTTCTTGATGTACTTTTTCAAATAAATTACGAATTTGTGAGTTTGGATTGTATGGCCATTCTGGATACTCTGACTCTATTTCAAATGTAGCACCAACTAATTCAGCAATATATTTGATTTCTTCTGCAACATGTTGTTTTAAACTACTTACAGAACTTCGCACTTCGTTACGTAATTTAATTTCATCTTGCAAAGTTTCAATAACGCCTAAATTTGTTGAACTTTCTACAAGACCTTTAATATCCATGCTCATACTTTGAATACCATTCGGAATTAAGAATAATGATGAAATAAGCTGCTTTTGTGTCTCTTTAGCAAATACTTTTTCAACTGTTCCATCCAATTTTGTCAGTGTAACATGAACATCTGGATCAACAGCACGCATTTCTTCTTGTAATACACGTGTCCATGATTCTAGTTTTTCTTCTACTTGTCCTACATCTTCTGTACGAATTAAAATTGTAGCTACACTTTCACGCGGAATTGCATTCGTTTTTAATCCGCCGTGAACTTCACTTATGTTAAACTCCGTATGTGCTGATAAGTCACGTAATACTCGTCCTAATACTTTGTTCGCATTACCGCGTTGTTTATCAATTTCCATACCAGAATGTCCGCCTTTTAGACCGCCAACATATAGACGGTATGCATCCATATTCGCTGGCGTTTCATCCCAAATTACGGGGATTGTTTCAACAGCTTTCGCACCACCTGCACTACTTACAAGTAATTTATGATCTTCTTCAGAATCAATATTTATAAATATCTTCCCTTCAAAATGATTTGGATCAATAGCAAAAGCCCCGCCCATTGTCGTTTCTTCTTCAGTAGTGATAACGACTTCAAGTGCTGGATGCGTAATTTCTTTTGAATCTAATAAAGCTAATGCATACGCAACTGCAATACCATTATCAGCACCTAAAGTTGTTTGATTTGCATATAACATATCCCCAATGATTCGTAATTCAATTGGATCTTTTTCAAAATCATGTACTGTTGCTTGATTTTTTTCGCAAACCATATCCATATGACCTTGAATAATAATAGCTGGTACATTTTCATAACCAGCTGTTGCTTCTTTTTTAATAATGACATTTAATGCTTCATCTTGAATGACTTCTAAGTTACGCTCTTTTGCAAAGCCCACTAAATAATCACTAATTTCCTTTTCATTACCTGATCCTCTAGGAATCTTTGAAATTTCTGCAAAATGATAAAATACAGGGTGCTTTGTTAATTGTTCTAAAGTAGAATACATTTTTCAAGCTCCTCTCAAAATGAAAAATAGTATGTAAGTCTTTTATCATTATACCATGATTCATTATTTTACCTTTCTTTTAACTTTTATTGTTCATTTTATGTACAACACTCTTACAACATTGTAAGGGTATTGTAATCTATATCGATTTTTCTCATTTAATAATAGCCGTATACTTTTTAAAGAAACACATTAAAGGAGATAAAGAAAATGAAAAAGTTTTTAGCAATTATTACACTATGTTTATTATTTTCTAGTTTTACTATTGGCTGTGAGAGAGCGTCACTAAATAGAATTGGTAAAGATGTATATTACATGCAGATAAAAGGCGAAGGAACTATCGAAAAAGTAGATGGTAGAAACTTACGAAACTATACGCTGCCCGCATATGATAAAGATGGCGTCAAAAAACAAATTACATTTAGAAGTACAAAAAAAGAAAACAATCATAAATTAAATGAAGACGCGTTTTTACGCCTTTATGTAGATCATGATGATAATAATAAAAATGAAATATCATCAATTGAAGTAAAGTCCTATGAAGAGATTCAGAAAGCAGATTTGCCTGAAAAAATAAGAGAAAAGTTTACTATTAAATAAAAAAACAAAAGAAAATGCTCTATGCATTTTCTTTTGTTTTTTTCACATGTATATATTTTGAACTGCTATTATTCATCAGTTTCTCCAACCGATTTATATTCTCCGTTAATGCACCTTTCACAAGAGAGAAATCTGTATTTGATTCTTCTTTTTTTTCTTTAAAAAACGAAGACTTTTGTACATTGACTTCAGCCATCTCTTCTCCCCCTTTTCAAAAAGATACAACCTTTTATTTATATTATATAGCAAATATAGAAAGAATGTACACTTATGATTTTCTTTTTAATTCTTCTTCTAATTCTTCTACTTGCTGCAACGTATCACCTTTTATTAAAGAGAAATCGGTTGTATCTTCGTTATCTTCTTTAAAAAAATCATTGTCATAATCTTTTACCACTACAATCACCTCTACATGCTAGTGTAGGAATGATTGTCCAATTTTATTCAACTTTGTCGGATTTTGTTTTTAATTTATGTATAGAAGAAAAGGACAGAAGAAGATTCTGTCCTTATTTACTAAAATAACTATGATGTATTGTTAAATTATATACATTTTCAAAATCTCGATCTTGCAGGTTATTTTTCTTTCCATCAATAATAATGAAAACGTCACTTACTATTTTTGCTGGTATAATCCCGACATTTTCTACTTGCACCGCTTTCTGCTCATTCAATTGCTCGATATGTTCTAACGGAACGATAATACTAAATTGCGAGCGAATACCCCGAAAGTTTGTATTTAATTCTTTCGCGGCTTCAAAAACAACAATTTTCGCACCAATCTTTTCCCCATATGAATCTAAAAATGCATTTAAGCTCTTTGTATATTCCTCTTCTGTATGCCATTCCATCGTACCGAATACTGATGGGTTAACATTTTGAATAATTATCGTGTATATTTCCCCTCTCGCTTTAGATGCAATTAATGATCGTTTTATTGATTGAACTGTCTTGCCAATATCGGTAAATTTCGCACCCCATATTTCTGAAATATTAGGTGTTAAAATGAACGCAATATCAACAAAAATAACCATTGCAGTAAACATCAAAAGATTTTTCCAGAGGGTTAAATCGATTCCTTTTATCATGAAATACACAGTGACAGATATGATAAACAAACCATACCAAGTCTTTCTAATACGTTGCTTCTTCTCCTCGTACAACTCTTCATTTTTCCAATAAAAGAAAACAAGGACTACAAAGACAATCGCTAAAACAAATAAGCCAATTCGAATGTTAGAGATCATTAATCACATCACCCTCCATTCAAAAACTACTCACGATATCATTACATGCGCAAGCTGCTCTCTTTATGACAAAAGACGTGGACAAGCTTCTAAATTTAGCTACATCGCATATATATTAGAAGGTGCCACGTCTTTTATCCTGCTATTTGTGGGCAATAAGACCCCCACTGATTAAAGTTTTACTTTACCATGAGTCTACATTGTATATGTAGACAAGCATCCATTTCAAATTTTCGTATTAAAAAGAAATATGTTTCGGAATTTCCCCTTCAGGTACTTCTCCATCCATACTTAAATAATAATGACGAATCGGACGTAAATCTTCATCTAATTCATAAACAAGCGGAATGCTAGTTGGAATATTTAATGAAACTACACCATCACTTGAAAGGTTATCTAAGTATTTTACTAGCGAGCGAATTGTGTTACCGTGTGATGAAATAATTACTTTATTACCACTTTTTAATGTCGGCGCAATTTCTGAATGCCAATAAGCAAGTACTCTCTTCTCCGTATCCTCTAAACATTCAGTTAATGGGAATTCACCTTTTTTGAGTGTTTTATATCTTGGATCATTCGCTTCATATCGAGAATCGTCTTCAGTAAGAGCCGGTGGTCTTACATCAACACTTCTTCTCCAAATATGAACTTGCTCCTCACCATATTTTTGAGCAGTTTCATCTTTATTCAACCCCTGCAATGCACCATAATGCCTTTCATTTAGCTTCCAAGATTTATGTATTGGGACCCAAGTAAGATCCATCTCATGAAGTACAATCCATAACGTCCGAATTGCGCGTTTTAATACAGATGTATAAGCCACATCAAAAGTATATCCGTTTTTCTTTAATATTGCTCCTGCTTCTCTCGCTTCACTTAATCCGTTCTCTGATAAATCAACATCTGTCCATCCAGTAAAGCGATTTTCAAGATTCCATAAACTTTGTCCGTGACGAATAAGTACAAGTTTTATCATTATAATTCCCCTTTCGGAAATGTGCATTTTATTGTTCCATTGCGTACACGTATAAAGTATCTAGTAATGTATCTTTTTATCCATTCACTCTATGACCAAACGATAGTTGCCAAATGTATGGATAAAATTTGTTCTTTTTCAAACGATAAAAACAGAAGTTTTTTCATTATTTTTGATCGACTGGTATTTCCCGTTTTGATACCCAAGCATCAAAACCTGATCGGCTATTTGCCATTTCATTCATAACTTGGTGCCAATTGTCCTCACATGATTCACCAAATTTTGAAAAAATAGCACCCATTTGTTGTCTTTGTACATCACTCAGTTTTTTCTCTAAATCTGCACCTTTTTCTGTTAAAGACAACTGTTTTACACGTCGATCATGCATAGCCTCATTACTCTCAATTAAGCCCTTTTCCACAAGTTGACGTAACGGTCCGTGAAGAGCTTGTTTACTTATTTCTAATAGTGATAATAACTCATTTACACTTATCCCTGGAAAACGTGCGATAAAAAATAAAATTCGATGATGTACTCGTTGAATGCCATATTCTTTTATAATTTCATCTGGCTTTTCAGTAAATGTTTTATATGCAAAATAAAATAATGCTAATGCCTCATTCATCTGTTCTTCTTTATGTTGTGTCATCTACTTTCCCCCTGTATGTAAATTATACCACAATCTAGTAATGAATATTTTAATCAACGCATTAGAACTTGTTCAGTCTATTGAAACATTCATTGCATAATTAGGAGCTGATTCATTTGAAAAAACAATACACTGTAAGTACATATTTATTGGATAGACTACACGAATTAGGAATTGAACATATATTTGGGGTTCCTGGTGATTATAATCTTGCCTTTTTAGATGATGTGGTAGCACATGAAAATTTAAAGTGGATTGGCAATTGTAATGAATTAAATGCTGCATATGCAGCAGATGGGTACGCTCGCATAAAAGGAATCGCTGCTCTTATTACTACTTTCGGTGTTGGAGAATTAAGCGCTATTAACGGTATTGCTGGCTCATATGCGGAAAACGTGCCAGTTATAAAAATCACGGGTACGCCACCAACAAAAGTAATGGAAAATGGAGCAATCGTCCATCATACGTTAGGAGATGGAAAGTTCGATCACTTTTCCAATATGTATCGAGAAATCACTGTGGCACAAACAAATGTAACACCTGAGCATGCTGCTGAGGAAATTGACCGTGTTTTACGCGCATGTTGGAATGAAAAACGCCCGGTTCATATTAATTTGCCGATTGATGTGTATAATAAACCAATTAATAAACCTACAGAACCAATTTTATATAAACCGATTTTAAGTAATAAAGAAGCGTTGGATAAAATGCTTCTACATGCCACTTCAATAATAAATAACGCCAAAAAACCTGTAATTTTAGCTGATTTTGAAGTAGATCGATTTCACGCTAAAGAAAATTTACATCAATTCGTAGAAAAAACTGGGTTTCCCATCGCGACGTTAAGTATGGGAAAAGGAATATTCCCAGAAAAACACCCTCAATTTATAGGGATTTATACTGGTGATGTAAGTTCTCCGTACTTGAGAAAAAGAATTGATGAATCTGATTGTATTATTAGTATTGGTGTGAAGTTAACTGATACTATTACAGGCGGCTTCACACAAGGTTTTACAAAAGAACAAGTTATAGAAATTCATCCCTACACTGTGAAAATTATAGATAAAAAATACGGTCCAGTTGTAATGCAGGATGTTTTACAACATTTAAGTGATTCAATTGAGCATCGTAATAAAGATACCCTTGACGTTAAGCCATTTATTTTAGAATCATCACCTTTTACTGAAGAGTTCATTCCAAAAGCACAAATGGTCACACAAAAACGTTTTTGGCAGCAAATGTACCATTTCTTACAAGAAAACGACGTCTTAATTGTAGAGCAAGGAACACCTTTCTTTGGTAGTGCTGCTATCCCTCTACCTAATAACACTGCATATGTAGGACAACCGTTATGGGGATCTATCGGATATACACTGCCCGCTCTACTTGGTACACAGCTCGCCAATTTATCATGGCGCAACATTTTAATTATTGGTGATGGTTCTTTCCAAGTAACTGCCCAAGAGTTATCAACTATACTACGTCAAAATTTAAAACCGATTATATTTTTAATCAATAACAACGGATACACTGTTGAACGTGCCATTCACGGACAAAACCAATCATATAATGACATACAGATGTGGGATTACAATAAACTATCAATGGTATTTGGATCAGAAGAAAAAAGTCTAACATTTAAAGTAGAAAATGAAGCAGAATTAGCAGAAGTCTTAACAAATATAACTTTTAATAAGAATCAACTTATCTTTATTGAAGTTATAATGAGCCAAAGCGATCAACCTGAATTGTTAGCTAAACTCGGGAAAAGATTCGGTCAGCAAAATTCTTAATATAGAAGCATAACCTAATTATACAATTAGTAGTGTAAAACTTGTTTTGAGAATAGTTTCGACACTCAAAATACATAAGGAAAAGGATGGAAAGCACCATCCTTTTCTATTTTAAGAGCATTCTTCGACTAACGCCCCGTATGACAAGCAAAAATTCTTAATCCATCTTTAACTTTATAGCTTTTGTCGCAATAAATGTTTTAATATGCTTATCTAATATCCTTGTCCCACCAAAATCATCCTCATAAAAACCTGTTATAGCAAAACCAGCTTCAATTTGGCCTTGGATTTGGTCTTCTAAAGTATGCGCATATTCTATTGTTTGATTTGAATCGATGTAATCTTGAACTTCATCCTCTGGTAAATAATCCAATGTTGATGAAGGAATTGAATGTTTAACATCAAGAATACCTTTTTGTTCTTGGTTATCATCAAAGATCCATAGTAACGGATTTGTAAATCCAGCAATAAGAATACCTTTATTCTTTAAAACCCTAGAAACTTCATTCCATACAAGATGAACATCTTTTACAAACAAATTAGAGACAGGATTTACTACAATATCAAAATATTCATCCTCAAAATCACCAAGGTCTGACATATCTCCTTGTACGGTTTTTAAAGACAAACCATCCCTTTTTGCTACCTTTTCATCTTGTTCCAATTGCTTCTTAGATATATCAGTTACTGTTACATCTGCTCCAGCAGTAGCTAGAACAGGTGCTTGTTGTCCACCACCTGATGCTAAGCAAAGTATCTTTAATCCATCTAATGACTTTGGAAACCACTCTCTAGGAACTGATTTTTCCGTAGTGACTGTAATCTCCCATTCACCTGATTTGCTTTTCTCAATAACCTCGCTACTTACAGGCTGCGTGTATCTAGAACCTTCTTCAACCTTCTTATCCCATGCATTGCTGTTTTGTTGTGTAGTATCCATCGCGATTAGTCCTCCTAACGATCTAGTTGCATTCAATGTGTAAGCTTAATGCTTTCCTTTTTCTATTAACCTGCCTGATAGTTCATACATAGTTGTCTATATTTATATTAACAGATAAATGCAAAAAATTACCAAAGAATTCTAAAAAGACAAAGAATTACACATCTATTCCATTCATTTAAACTAATCGTAGAATTGGTAAGTTTTAAACAACTCACTTCCACATAAAAAAAGCATTCCAAATCTGTTAACAGTTGGAACGCTTTTTTATGTTATTTCATTTTTCAAGCTTTTAACTAAATCCTTTAAACAAATAAGCTATGCTTTTTCTTTTTTATTCAGCAAGAGTTAACTGCCAAGATACACCATACTTATCATTTAACCAGCCAAACTTTTTACTAAACGGATAAGAACCTAAAGGCATAAGAATTGCTCCACCCTGCGCTAGTTTATGAAAGACCGTTTCAATTTCTTCTTCTGTCTCACAAGTTACATAAAGAGACATAGCTGGAGTGAATGTAAAATTATGATTTACATAACTATCAATACACATAAACTCTTGGCCATTTAGCGTAAAAGTTGCATGAATTACAGTTCCCTCTTTACCAGGTCCATTTTCATCGTAGCGAGAAATACTTACAATTTCCGATTGATCAAATAGCGACGTATAAAAATTCATTGCTTCTTCAGCTTTGCCTTCAAACATTAAAAACGTAGTAATTTTTTGATTTGTGTTACTCATATGGAGACAGCCCCTTGTTATATATTTATGTAAAACATAAGTCGGTCAAAAAACCGAACGTACATTCCTATAAGTGTATTGTCTATAAAAACGATGAGTTTGTCAATTATCTACTTTCTTATTTCTTCTTAAATAATGCTGTCCAAAGAAATGATTCTCCAAACATTTCTTTCGGTTGTTTTATTTGTTTCATCCTTCTAATCTCAATTACCTCAAATTCTTTAAATATCTCTCTTAACTTTTCTTCCGAGTATGCAAGACCACCTTGTAGACTCCATTCTCTATATACGTCCCAATCTGTTATTTCTGATCCATTTCGCTCATCTAAATCGCCTGCCGCAAAACATGTTAATCCGAAATAACCACCCGATTTTAATGAGTTTTTAATTAAATCCACATAATTTATTCTTCTATGCGGTGGAATGTGATGCAAACAACCCGAATCGTATACAAAATCAAATTCGTTTTGAACCTCTAAATTAAAAATCGAATCACAAATAAAATGAATTTCTACCTCTTTTGCCAATGCCCTTTCTTTAGCCCAATTAATGCCTTCTACAGATAAATCCACTGCTGTTACATCAAATCCTTGAGTCGCTAAATAAATGGCATTTCTACCTGGACCACATCCAAGTTCTAATACCTCCCCTTTTAAAACTCTCTCTTTTTGTATATACGAAACTAGATTCTCATCTGGAACATTTTCAAAAAACGGAACATCCTTTTCTCTATTCTCATAAAACTCATTCCAAAAGGGTTCAGCAGGTCTTAATAATGAATCAAGCATTTTTAAAATGTCTTCTTGTGTGTGTAACGTTTCAGTTTTCATTTTTACCCTCCATATTTTAATAGTCAGAAAATTATTATATATCTTTTTGAACTTTCAAACAAAGAAAAAACTCCTACTATTTGTATTGGCTTACTTATCCTATACTTTGAAAATGAATCTATTAATACAGCGATGAATTGGAGTTCTACCGACCCAATATTTTTTTTACTGATATTAACAGCTTGGACCTGTATTGGTGGCCTTATAGGAATGAATACGCCAACTACTGCGAAAACAACGCTTAGAAGTATAATTACAATCACACTTACATTGTTCTTACTTTTGTACTTAATATTAATAATGTGTTTTTAGTATCTTTAATCGCATCATAATTATTAAATTCATTTTTTTGATTTAAATAGAATAAAACTCAATATTCCGTTAATACTGTATATGACATTAGATTTTCTCCTTGTTCCCCCTTGGAGAACCGAGCAGTTAGCGTTTGCTAGCTGCTCTTTTATTTTCTGCAATTGGTTACACTTACCTGATGTTTTTAGCGTAATATTAAGTTAAGATATATAAGAATAAAATATATTTGGCTGTTATACCATTACCCTAGGAAACTAGGGTTTTAATTTCCATAAAATCAAATTTTTGTTAAAAACAATATACTTACCAAATATTGTTTTTGTTTAAAATAACTGCTCTAAATAAATTAGATGCATTTACCAGTATGTTTACCACAACATTCATGTTAAAATCCCTTGTGAGTACGACACAACTCGACCTTATGAAGCCTTACAGCCATTATAGTGGGGCTCTTTTTTTAATTGAATTAACACTTTTGTTTAATTTTCTAACTTTTCCCCACTTTACACCCTTAAATTCATATATAATAATTAATATAGTTGTAGCATTTTGTTATTAGGAGGTGTAATTATGTCATTTGCAGCATGGAGTGCAATTTTTATGACTTTGATTGGAGCAATGTCCGGAGCAATATTTGGTACAATCTCTTCTAAAAATAAGAGCAAAAGTAGGAACTAAAAAACCTAATATTAAAAGTTAATATCTATTTCAGTACCAGCTGATACGCCCTTGACATTTCAGCTGGCATTTTCTATTTAAATAAGAATTTTATTAAAAACTTATATGGATATATTCTCCAATACATAATTAATATATTAGAAGTGTTAGTAATACTAAAAATAATAATGATTTTGTTATACATTTGTTTCGGAATAAGTGCAGTTTTTAGATTAATAAAGGAATTTCAAAAGCCACAGAAAAAACAGTTCTTGATTTTAGTTGATTCTCTAATTTTGATAGGAGCAATATTTTTAATGGCTAGTTTCTTTATCTAAATTACATAAAAAAAACTCCCAGTGAGTGAAACAGCTAGCAAAAGCTAACTGCTTTTTAATTACAATTACTAGTTTGTTTAAATTCACCTTAATTCATATCAAGTTTTCTTAACATTCTCATTAATAACCTTATAATATAATTAAGCTATTTGTATGAGAGGTGATTATTATGAACTGGAAACAAAAATACAATCCAAAATATTTCTTTTACCGAATGTATAGTTATATTTATAAAGCCCTTGATAATATATCATGGTCCTTAAAATAAAGCTTTTGTTCACTTTTGTTGATACATTTACGAAACATTCATGTGTTATCTTCATTAAGTTCTTTTCTTTTATAATGTCGTGTGAGATATACCAACAGATTAAGCCCTAGCCCCCCTAATACTAGGGCTTTTTTTATAAGAATTTTATACATTTTATTATTTCCAGTAAACTTTTCAAATTGTATATACATAATATAAAATTTTTATGTTGTTATATTTTTTGATAGCCTCTTATCTTTCCGTAAAAGGCCCTTTTTTCAAATAACACTTTTGTTTAATTTATATTTAAGAAGTTCCTTTTCATAAAAACTTCCCTTATATGCTATACTCATTCTTAAATAATTGTATAAGGAATGTTAAAAATGGATGATAGATCGTCAAGACAATGGAAAATGCGACAAAAGTTAAAAGCACTGAAAACAAAAAACAGAAATGATACAAACCCTTTGTTTAATGAATGCCTTGAATCCCTAGGAAACGAAACTCTCATTTTCTCCCAAGAAAAAAGCCAACAGATTGCTACTATTTTAATGAATTCATTTCCTATAACTGTCTCGGGAAGAATAGATTGGGAACAGATAGATAATCAATTCATAGCTTCGAACAAAGAACAACTAATTTCCCTTATTAGAGCAAACCAACTAGATTTTGACGAACAGATTTTTATAATATGGGATAACTATGAAATCCCTGTAGTAAGTACAAATCTTGATAAAGTATTCCAATCACTAGTTGACGTTGATGCAGTCAGTTTTTATTACTGGCTATTAGACAAAGAATATAGATTCGTAATTGAAATAAATGATGAAGAATTGATTAGGGTTGGGTTTCACTAATACTCTAAGCATATGAGGCTAGTTCCCTTCATTTCTTAATATTTTCTTCGTCACTATAGCTATTAATATCATTATGAAACTAATAGCAAATATAGGTAAATAAATTTTCGTACTGAATCGTTCAAACATAAAACCATATACGACTTGCCCAATTGGTGCCATACATTGAGATACCGCTGTTATAAATGCCATCACTTTTCCTAGATTTTCATTTGGTGTTTTCTTTTGGACTACAGTAATCACATAGATGGATACAATTGTCATAATCATTGCGATTAGAAGAGAAGAAAGTATAAAGAGGATAAATGGTGGATAGTATCCTAAATTAAGAGTAAACGGTGTAACTGATAGTGCCACTGGTATTACTAATAAAGCTATGATAAGCATCCAATTATATAATGTTTTCATCTGTAACTTTTTAGCAAAGAAACCGATTGACAATGCACCTAATATAGTTGCAAAATCAATTAATCCCATTCCAATTCCATACATCGTATCGCTACTCTGCATAGTTACTCGTAATATAATAGGTCCTCCAACAACAAATAACGGTGTCAAAATTAAGTTTAGTAAAGCTGCAAGTAACATAGCCTTCAAAATAAAAGATTGTTTTAAAACATAAAGAAAACCTTCTTTCATATCTTTTACAATTATCGGTACGATATGGCCTTCCTGTATTCTTTTTATAAATGGTATTGTAATAAACATTTCTAAAATTGCAGATAAAAAGAAAGCGAGACAACTTATTATTACGAGCATTTTCAAACCAATTATGCCGTATAATATTCCTCCTAGTACAGGTGCAACTATATTAGATAATGCTTGCACACCATTTACGATACCGTTTGCTTGTTCTAACTTTTTCTCTGGAACTAATTGAGGAATACTCGCCATTACAACTGGTGCGTACATTGCACTAACGACTGCTAGTAAAAACATAATTGTTCCAATCATTAAAATAGATACCGATTCAGTTAATAACAAAACTATAAAACTTAATACAATAGCAGCGTTTATAAAATCAAAAATGACCATTACATTACGGCGGTTGAAACGATCTGCTATTGCTCCGCCAAGAGGTGCTAGCAGAAACGGAATACTCGTTACCGCATATAACCCTGCGAATATATCTGCACGCCCTGTTATATCTAGCACATATAGTGAGAGAGCAAAACGTAATAGTGTTGAACCTAAAATAGTAATAATTTGACCACTTACCATTAAGTGAAAATCTTTCAAGGAAGATTGAATACTTGCTGGCATCCTCGTCACATCCTTCATTTAACCTAGACCGACTGTCGGTCGATAATACTCAAACAGAAAATCACTATTTCTGTTTAATTAAAACTTCCATCATATAATCAAAAGATCCCTCTTTCGCTCCGACAGATGCTTCCATCATTTTGATATAAGCTTTAGCTCTGTTTATCATTTCTTCAGGTTTCCACTGGAATAAACCATCATCAAATATGACTTGCGCTGAGGAAATTAACAGTTCAATCGTTTCTTGTGGGTATGAGGTACAAAATATGCCTTCTTCTATTCCTTGCTCTAAAACTTCCGTTAATACAGGAGATAAATGTATAATGGACTGCACTAAACTTTTCTGATGCATTTCTGCATTATTTGGTTGATGGAATTGTTCAATCATTTTATCTTTTACATCTCCCGATTTTGGTGATTGTTCCATTAAAATTTTAAATAACTTATCTAAAACTGGAATATCGGGATTGGAGACAATCCTTTTCGCCTTAGTGACATCCTCTTTAATAATCCTCATAATGATTTCATCCATTACTTCCTCCTTCGACTTAAAATAATGATAAAACGTCCCCTTTGCTATACCAATTTCTTTTAAAATGTCATTCACGGTTGTTTTCGTATAGCCTTTCGTAAGAAACAAACGCTCAGCTATTTCTAAAATTTCCTTTCTACGCTCCTCATACTCCTTTACAATTCGCATTCAAGTTCTCCTTCTCACTAGACCGACTGTCGGTCTATTAAAATTATATGTTTAGTTTGCAAAAAGTTTCCTATTATCGTACATATACAACACCATACTTTCTATTTCCTTTATGGATTTTTTTAAATATTTTAATACGGTGAATGAAATTTCAAGAATTACTCTTTAACACCTCCCTTGTACTTGTATCGACTTCTTTGTATAAAAAAAGAGCCGCAACGCTTTGCGACTCTTTGACAATAATACCTATTTAACGGCCACGTCGTTGCTGACCTTGCTTTGTACTACCTTTTTTATTACTTGGCTTATTAAATGATCGGTTGTTTTCATTTCTCGAACTATTTCTTGAATCATTTCTTGAGCTATTTCTAGAATCACGTCTTGATTCACTTCTTGAACCTTCGCGGCTATCTCTTTGACGATTTTGACCTGATTTCTTCGGAGCCGGCTTTGGTACCGGTTTTCCATTTTCATCTACACGTTTTATCTTCGGTTGTTCAATTATTTCTCTTTGTATTGGTGCACCAAGCGTTTTTTCAATTTCTTCTAAATGTTTTTCATCTTTCGCTGCAACGAACGTAATTGCAAGACCTGATCCACCTGCACGTCCTGTTCGGCCAATGCGGTGAATATAACTTTCTACATCTTCAGGGATATCAAAGTTAAATACGTGCGTTACACCATCTACATCAAGTCCACGAGCTGCTACATCCGTTGCGATTAAGTACTGAATTTTAGCTTCGCGGAAACTCTTCATAACTCTTTCACGTTTCGCTTGAGGTATATCACCATGAAGTTCAGCACAATTATAACCTAGTCCTTTTAAATTATCATAAAGCTTACTTGCTCTAACCTTTGTACGACAGAAAATAACTGCTAAAAATGGCTGATCACGATCCATAACAAAACGAAGTGCATCTGGCTTTGCACGATCTGTCGTCTCAATGACACGCTGCTCAATTGTATCTACCGTTACTTCTTCACTTTGTACTTGAATCATTTGCGGCTCATCCATATAACGCTTCGCCAATTTTTTAATATCTTTTGGCATCGTTGCTGAGAATAACATCGTTTGTTTACTACCAGGTGTCTCATCTAAAATATCTTCAATATCATATAAGAAACCGAAATAAAGCATTTGATCCGCTTCATCTAGTACAATCGTTGAAAGATTACTTAAATCAATTGTTTCACGTCGTATATGATCTAATAATCTTCCTGGTGTTGCAACAACAATATGTGTATTACCTTTTAATTTTCTCAACTGTTGTGCTACATCTTGCCCACCATAAATCGCTAGTACATTAATATCTTCTCTTTGAACAAGCATTTTTTTAATTTCAGTTGTAATTTGCAGGGCTAGTTCCCTTGTTGGTGCAACAATTAAAGCCTGAACATCACTAGACTCTGGATCGATTTTTTCTAAAATCGGTAACACGAATGCTAACGTTTTACCCGTTCCTGTTTTCGCCTGCCCAATAATATCTTTACCTGACATAATAACAGGGATTGCCTGCTCTTGAATTGGTGTTGCTTCTGTAATTCCATTTTCACGTAATGTATGATTAAAAGTTTCACTAATTCCTAATTCTAAAAAGTTTTTCAAATAGACCACTTCTTTTCCTTATTTTTCACATTAGCTTTCATTGTACCATTTGTTTCGCCAAATATGAAAAATAAAAAAATTCTTATCTTCTTTTTTTATATTCATCCTGTACTAGATGAACAAATTCTTTTTGCTTTTTCTCGGATTTTATTAATGCTTGCATATTAGTAGAAGACAAAATGAACTTCTTAATTTTTCTATTACTCCAAATTAAACTTGTATACTTTGTATCTTCGTGTAGCCTTCGAAACCACTCAAATTCACTTAATTTGGAAATATGATGTTTTAATTTCATGTCATTTCGAGGATAAAATAAAATTATACCCATTATTACATCAAGCAATAAACTCATCTTCTCCCCCCTATACATATATATTTCAAATTTACGGAAATATAGTTATAGGGTGATGGAATTGAACACTACATTCATAAAGATATTTTGCATATTTTTCTTACTATATTTTCAATCGACCTCAATTATTATGGCAAAATCTCGAACAAATGTGATAAGTGAATTTAAACAAGCTTTACTCAAAAATGATAAAAAATTAATGCAGTCATATGTAACAGAAGGAGTTGAACTACCTACTTTCCAAAAGGAAAAACCTATTCATGAAATTAAAATAGTACCATCTCCAAAAGAAGATACTACAATTCTTATTTCTTATTTCAAAGGCACTAATAATGAATTTACTGTCGGTTTCATTTTAAAAATAGTAACAAAAAATAATAAAATATCTCAAATCAATCAAATTTATGATGACAATCCACTTATGAAAGAAGCTACTATCGTAAAAGAATATGAAATGAAGTGTAAGGAACATATACTTACTCCTACAAAATTCCCGTTCGAAATTCACGAATTTCAAGGGTACATCTATAACGATTACTTAAACCTCCAATACTACAATGAAGATATTAATGGGATTTTCAAAATCACTGTTTCACCAGTTCAAAATAAATTAGGCTTCTATGTACATAGGAGAGCTAAGTTCTACAGCTTAAAAAATAATATAAAAGCATTATATAATCCTCATTTCGATTCAGCATATAAGCTTATCTTTCAGCAGAATGGTTTTCAATATACAATTGCAATTGGTAACAAACGCTATATACAAGGAAAATATAACGTAAAGGATTTAATTCAAATTGCAGAATCTATGAATTAAAAAACCAATCTTTTCTATATCGAAAAGATTGGTTTTTTATTATTTTATACAGTAAGCTTTCCTCCATGATAGCAATAATACTGTGCTGCTTTAAGACTTTTAATCCTATTTAAAGACTGTTCCGCCCTTTCTATATCTAAACAAAAATTCGGATTAGCTATAACTAACTCTCGATTCTCTTGAACCGCTGCATCTCCTGTAATTACACAGTCTAAATTGGGAAAATATAATGAAATATGCCCCGAGGTATGTCCTGGCGTTTCCACTACTTGACATTCATTATTCAAAATCATTTGACCATCATGTACTTTTTCATCGACGGAAATATGTTTTATATTTTTTAACTGTTGTATAAACCATTTACCAAATTCTTTTTCTTCATTTGGCATACGTTCTAACATTTCTTCAGCTTGAACTAACCTCTCTGATTTTATATCACCGTTAATATAGTTAGATTCAATTTCACTAGCAATAACATTAATATTTGGATATTTCACTTTGAAATCATATAAAGATCCTATATGATCGTCATCATAATGGGTAATAATTATATTCTTTAAGTTTTTCATCTCATATCCATGTTTTAATATTGCATTTTCAATTAAAGGTAAAAAACTTGGATATCCTGTATCGACTAACGTTAATTCATTATGTAATATAATTAAACTTGGATAAATACATTGTTTTTGCCCGTTAAATTCGAATTCAATTGGTAGTTCTATTATTTTCATTTTTCTTCCCCCATACCGCTTATAAAATGCATAATAATAACTAAATCGCCCACATACATTTTACAATATATATACTATGTAACGGAACACTGTGAATCGTTGCATAATCCACATTATAATATTTTGAACAGGTATTCCCCTATTTTTATGGAAATATATAATTAAGAAAAACAATAAAATTGATTAATCTCTCACTTCTTTGTCCATCCTTTTAAAAAATCTATGTTTTTGTAAAAGGAGTGTTTATATGGAGAAACAGACACTTTGGAAAAAGTTCAAAAAAAGCTCTGTAAACCTCGGTAAATCCAGCGTATATGAAAGTATTATCTTATTCTACACAATGAAAAAGAAAGAATTACCTACTAAAGCGAAATTCATAATATTAGCCGCTTTATCTTATTACGTATTAGCAATTGATTTCATTCCAGATATAGCTGCTATTATTGGGATTGGCTTATTAGATGATGTTTTAGCAATCGCTGTAGCGCATAAATACGTTATGAGACACGCAGATGCTGAAATTCGAGAGAAGAGCAAAGTAAAGATGGAATCATTATTTACTTCAGCACAAGCATAATTAAACTATCTAGTCATTTACCATGAGAGCATTGCAGAATAAATTCCTAAACAGTAAAAGAATTTCTCTTAGTCCTCAAACCGTAAACAAATAGGGTGTCAGCACTTGTTCCTAAGTTCTGGCACCCTTTTATTTGTTCTTATTTCTATCTGTTATATAGTTGCATGTGTCCCCTTATACAAAACTGCTATTGCCGCGACTATAAGGATCACACCCATAAAAGCAGGTGCAGCATGACCAAGCGATACATAGATTTGCCCTCCAATAATAGGACCAATCATTCTTGCTAAAGCTTGAATAGATTGGCTTCCACCTTGAATCCTTCCTTGTTCACTAGAACTAACAGACTTTGAAAGCATCCCGTTGAATGAAGGCCCGAAAATTGAATCCCCAAAACCATACATCAGCATTCCAACGATAAGTAGTGGATAGAGTGAAAACAAAGCTGATGCCGCAATAAAACTGTATCCTATAATCTCCGAAACCATCCCAAGAATTGCTATTTGTTTATCACTAAGCTGGATCAAAAGCTTTGGCATGATAAAACTTTGTGAAAAGATGTCTTGAAAGCCCAAAATTGAAAACATAAGTCCGATTAATGCAGGTTTCCAACTGAAAGTATCCATTGTAAATTGCGTGAAAATTGCTTGTAAAGATCCGTTAGGTATCCAAAGTAAAAACGCTGAGACAAGTAACCATTTTAAACTTTTCATGGAAAGTATGTTTGCTAGCTGTGCAAAAGGATTTAACCTTACAAAAGTAATCTCTTTCAACCTATTATTTTTTTCAAGGCTCTCAGGCATATATTTGATCCCATATACAACATTTATTAACGTTATGATTGCACCAAAATACATAGGTACAGTATCACCAAATTTGGCAAGTATCCCCCCAATGGTTGGGCCAATGATAGTTCCCGCACCTACAACTGCACTCACCCATCCAAAGTATTTCGTTCTCTGCTCTTTTGGAATGATGTCTGCAAAATATGCGAAGATAGTACTTATGCTCCCGCCTGTTATTCCTTCTATTATGCGTCCAGCAAATAGTACCCATAAAGCTCCTCCTATTCCAAAAACTAAGTACCCAATTGCAGAACCAAATAAGCATATTAAAAGTAATGGACGACGGCCATACTTATCGCTTAAAGCCCCGAGTACTGGGGCAGCTAAAAACACGCAAGCCGCATATACGGAAGTTAGTAGTGTTACAACTAATGCTTGTTCTTCCGGATTACTTATATATGGCTGTACTAAGAATGGGACTACAGGCATAATGATACTGAAACCTATACCACAAAGAAATACAGAAATAAGTCCGAATAGTAAAGCATGTTTATCTATGCTTTTTTCAGTTTCCCTTTCATTTTGTGATCTAAATATAGACATTTAACTTCTCTCCTTAAAATACTTTGTTGCTTCGTCAACAAAATAATAACTCCGTTTTGTTGATTGGTCAACAAAAATGACATAACAAAAAAGCAGCCTATTCGCATTAGAGTAGGGCTGCCATTTCATTATTAAAATGTATTACGATTTAATATGTATACCTTGTTTCTTTATTTCTGCATCCAAATGTCTACTATACTTTTCCACGAAACTAATTATACTGTCGAATTCTTCTTTAGTTACTTGCTCAAATACAGCTTTATCCCGCTCATGAAACTCTTTGTGCAGATTTTCATGGATTTTATAAATTTCTTTCCCTTCTTCCGTAAGCCTAAAATAAATTTCTTTCTTATTTTCTGACTTTTGGTAGCTTTCAATAAAACCTTTTTGTATGAGCTTCTTAGTCATTCTACTTATAGCACCGCGAGTCACATAAAAAGCCTCTGCGAGTTGTGTCACGTTAGAATCTGCATTGTTTTCAATATATTCAATGCAGTGAACTTCAGAAGACTTAAAACCTTTAAGACCTTCTTCCATCTTATCTTTATTAAGCCAAACCAGCTTATTATATAATTCCCTGAAACCGTTCATGACCTGTTCTTCTTTATTCATGACCTGCCCTCCTCACCGCTCATTAGCACATTAAAACTATTATATTAAATTTCTGCTTATGTTTCGACAATATCGAAATAATTATTGTAACATTCAAGATATGTGTAAAAATTGGCGCTTAAATAAAACCATTCATTAAACAGCAAATTTATTGCTACTTACAGTAAACGGTAGACAAAAAGTAAGAGCTAAGATTATTTCTCTTAGCTCTTCTTTCATAAAACTATTTCACTTCATTAGCGACAAAAAAGTGCTCACATACACTTGATATACGCTGTAAGTCTACGTTCCCACCGGATATAACAGCTACTACTTTTTTTCCTTTTATATAACTATCAACTTTTCTTGCAAGAAGTGCAGCAGTTGCTAATGCACCTGCACCTTCTACAACAGCTTTCCCACGTTGTAATAAATCTTTCATCGCTACTTCAAGTTCTTTTTCTGATACAGTTACAATATCATCTACTAATTCTTTTACAATTTCAAATGTTAATTCCCCTGGTATTTTAACAGCGCAACCATCTGCAATAGTAGGCGCCTCATAATGTTCTACGATTGCTCCTTTATCGTAAGATGCCTTCATTCCATGAACATTATCTGCTTGGACACCAATTATATTAATCGATGGATTAAAAGATTTTAATGCTACAGAAATACCAGAAATAATTCCGCCTCCACCTATTGGTACAATGACAGTATCTACATCCCACATATCATCAAGAATATCTAATCCAATTGTACCTTGACCAGCCATTACCTCTACATCATCATATGGATGTAAGTATGTCTCACCTGTTTCCCTTATAATTTCTTCACATTTTGCCTTTGCATCATCAAAGGTTTCACCATGTAAAATCACTTCAGATCCATATCCTTTTGTTGCTTCAACTTTTGCCTGAGGTGCAGAAATTGGCATAACAATTTTACTCTTAATACCGAGTAAATGAGCAGATAATGCAACTCCTTGTGCATGATTACCTGCTGAACATGCAATTACACCTCTTTCTTTTTCTTGATCCGTGAGCCGCGACATTTTATTAAATGCGCCACGAAATTTAAAAGAACCCGTTAATTGCATATTTTCTAATTTCAAATGAATTTCTCCGCCCGTTTTACTAGTCAAGTAAAACGATTTTACTAATGGCGTTTTACGAGCATTTCTATCTAGAATCTTGTGAGCTTTTTTAATATCGTCTATATGTAATGGTAGTTTTCTAGTTATCATACTTACACCTCTTCCACTGTTCTATTCCTAAGTTTTCGTAAGTCGTAGCTCCTTTATACGAAAAGAAAAAGTCTTTATATATGTACCCCACTCTGAAATAAACACATTTGCAAACAATTTAACATCCTCTTCATATCACGTTCTTTATAATGATTTAAACATGCAATTTGGATCCAATTATTCTTTTGTAAATAAGATGACTCATAATGAACGATGTATCCTTGTAATGCTAATGCATCGCCTACTACTTTAGAAGAATGATCTTCGCTCAATACAATAGTAAGTATAATTGGCGCGGCATGTTCTTTAGGTGAAACAAGCTTTAAGCCCATATCAGTAATAACTTCTTCAACATAATCGTATGTCTCTTTAATTTTTACAAATGCCTTTTCATCTTCAAATCTCTTCAACGCTTCTTGCAATGCATAAATTAAATTCCATGATTGTGAGTATGGAATGCTTTCATTTTCTTCATACATACCAATGTCCATATAGGCCGGCACAGCCTCGTTTATTTTTACAATGTGGTTATGAAAAACGAAAGAAATTCCTGTATATGATTTAATCGCTTTACCGCTAACACCACTTGCAAAATACACATCCTTCAAGTCTATTGGTATTGCTCCAATTGAGCTTATGCAATCTACACATAGTTTCATTTGATTCTCGTTACAAAGAGTGTTTAGCTCGTTTAAATCGTTTAACATTCCAGTAGATGTTTCATGATGAACAAACCAAAGCCATTCATAATTTCCAGTTGTCATGATTTCTTCTAATTCGGTATAAATAAATGGATCTCCCATTTCCTTTTTATAAGTATCAAAATGTAACTGTGCTCGTTTTGCATGTCCAACTAATCTATTACCAAATTCCCCATTTGTTAATACTAGTCCTTTCCCTTTTAAAGAACGTAACTGTAAAGCGATCGCATCATTTGCTAACGTCCCTGTTCCTAACATAAGCTGTACATGTTTTGCTTTTGTCATGTAAAGTAACCGTTTTTTCACATTGTCCATCATCACTTGAAATGACTTAGAGCGATGCGAAATAGGCCGCGTAGAAAATGCCTTTCGAACGTTCTCTTCAATATCTACTGGACCAGGTAAAAACGTATATTCTTTCGTCATAATCCCCCCAACGCTCGATTCTTCAAACATAGCAGGGGTAACATACATTGGCTGGAAGGCCGCTTCTTCTGTACCAACTAACGTATGGAAAACTTTGAATCCCATTTGCTCATATAAAGCTAGTTCACGTGTTGTTGCAGAAATGAGTGCCAATTCATATCCATTTAGAAGCAAATAACGATGTAGAAAACGAATTAATCCTAATAACGCTCTTCCATTCCTATATTCACGTTCTACTGAAAGTAAACGAATTTCATACACTTTTTCTCCATGCTCTTGCAAATAAATATCTAAATTTGAAATTTTATAATCTAACGAGAATGGTCGTTTTCCCCGCACCGCGACCATACCTACTAATCTATCCTCATCTAAACAAATTAAATATGTATTTTCTTCATGAAACCGATCTATACGAAACCGGTCTTTCGTTTCTTCATGTTGCGGAATCTCTTCTACAAAAGTTTTATAATTCAATTTATGTATACTTTCAAATTCCCAATCTTGATCAGCAACTTTATAAATTAACCCCATGCCTTATCTCCTTTATCTATTTAATAAAAAATGATAAGTGGAGATTATCCCCACTTATTAAACATTCATTTTATTCTCGATTTACATATAGAATAAGTACAATAATCATTCCACTTAAAATAGTCGTAACAATAGAATAAGAATAAAGAATCATACAAATTGGTAAACAAGCAATCGTAATTAGTCCTGGCTTCGTAAATCCTTTAAATATTAAATAAAATACAATAAAAATGCCTATGAGGGTAAGCGCTATCAAATAATCAAATGCGATTAATCCTCCAATAAATGTTGAAATACCTTTACCGCCCTTACCTTTAAATAAAACTGGGTAAATATGTCCAATAATAACGGCCAATAATGTTAACATTACGAATGTAGGATCTTCAAAAAGATATTTTGCAACAGTAACAACGATTGCCCCTTTAATCGCATCACCTAAAAATGTAGCGATGAAATACCCTTTTCCATATACGCGCCCCATATTTCTTGCACCAGGATTTCCGCTTCCTTCACCCCTAATATCAACGTTATGTCTCAATTTTGTTACTATATAAGCGGTCAAGATGTTTCCAATTAAATAAGAAGCCACCAAATATAAAAACTGCATACTATTAATCATGTAATCATTCACTTTCTACATGGGATTACATATACAATATTCAATTACTACGTATATTGTACGTTTTAACATACATCCCTTTATACATTTTAACATCATATTTTTACAAATCATACAAAAATTCTCATACGCTATTTTTAAAAATATATATCCCTCATTAAATAATATGTTCCTTTCACTGCCATTTCTGCTTGTGATACAAATACAATTTCTTTAATACTTTCTTCACAGCATTTCTTAAATACAGCAAATATTTCAGGAACTAAACGCAATATACTGCCACTTACTGCAATTGGAGTTGAGCGCTTAAATTGCATCTTGTTATAAACATCTACCGCAATTCTTGCTAATTCCTTTCCAGCTCGCATTATAATTTCATGCGCATCATCATTGCCATTTCTCGCTGCCTGAATAACTAATGGCGCGATTGCTGCAATTTTATCTTTAGAAGAAGTATATACTAAGCTTTTTATATGAGACGGTGTCAACAGTTGAAACTGACTTTGAATATTCAAACTCAATGGACAAAGACTGATTCCTTGATCGAATTGAATTGCCATTTTCTTTAAAGCTTGTAATGCAATCCAATATCCGCTCCCTTCATCACCTAAAATATGTCCCCATCCACCGCTATACTCATACACTTCTCCTTTCTTTCCGATACAAATTGCCCCTGTACCACCTATAGTTAATATTCCATCCTTACCTTTTAAAGCAGCTGCATGCGCAATCATTGCATCATTAAAAATTTCAATTTTTGTTCCGTATTTCTTTTTTAAACGTAATGTTAATTCATTTGTATTCGCTCCGCTTATACCAGCTAATCCTAAACAAACACAAATACAATGCCCATTTATTAAACTCTTCTGGCATTGATTAATTGCTTCCATAATATGCACAAGAGCTTCTTCAAAATCTATTAATATGTTTCCAAAACCACTGGTAGCTCTTACAAGTTCATTTCCGTCTTTATCAAATGCAATTGCCTCGGTCTTCGTTCCCCCGCCATCTACTCCAATCATATACTTCATATGTTCGCCTCATTTTCATCTGCGTATGGAGGGAATGTTATATTCCCTAAAATTATGGAATTCTTAGCACCTGTTGCGCTCGGCACATTACTCGGATTACGATGATACGTTTCGTTTGCTAAAATAGCAAATGCAATTGCTTCTTTCGCTGCTGAAGAATGACCAATATCTTCTTGTATACATATGCTACATTTCTCTTCTCTTAATCCATTCCGTAACATTTCAACAAGTGTATTATTATAACTTCCACCACCACCTAAAATCACCTCATCAATTTCATAATACGGCAAAATAAACGCCTTATAATGATGAACAATTGAACATGCTGTAAACATCGTGACAGTTGCCAATATATTTTCTTTACTATGCTTTTTAAATCGATTCAATAATTCAGTCACAAACGCTTCTCCAAACTGTTCTCTACCTGTTGATTTTGGTGGTTTCATGTTCAAAAATGGATGGTTCATACAGTATGTTAAAATTTCATCTACAACTACCCCCTGCTTTGCAATCCAACCATTTTGATCATATGGTACATGAAATAATCTTTGACATACTTCATCGATTACCATGTTGCCTGGTCCAGTATCAAAAGCAATAACACTCTCATTACTTCGTTTACTTGGAACCACTGTAACATTACCAATCCCGCCAATATTTTGCAGTAGTCTATTTTTAGTTTGATGCCGATATAAAATAATCTCTGAATATGGTACAAGTGGTGCACCTTGTCCCCCTGCCGCCATGTCCATCGTTCGGAAATTCGAGATAACCGTCGTGTTCGTTTCATATGCTATTACTGCTGGTTCCCCAATTTGCAAAGTTGAAGAAAGAATATTACCTTCTTGCTTTGGCTGATGATAAATCGTTTGTCCGTGAGAGCCTATTAAATCTAATTGTCTCAAAGGAAAATTGGCCTCTTTACAAACTTCCTTTACAGCATTGGCGAAGCATAAACCAAGTTTAAAATTTAAACTACATATAAGTTGGACATTCGAAGTTTCAATTGATAACGCTTGTTGGATCTCATTTTTCATATCATTACAAAATGGAACAGTAGTAAAATGGATGAGTTGGATTTTAGAATCTACACCACTTCCTTCTATATGAACGAGCGCTACATCTATTCCATCTAATGAAGTACCAGACATTACCCCTGCAATATACATAACGTGCATGACCTCCTATTTACTAAAAAACAATCATGTAAGTAACGAACGTACAACAAATCGAAAACAATATAAATCTAAAAAACAACTGAGCTTTTGATGCAAACGATCCATCAATGAAAGAAACAACTACCGTAAGCAAAACGCTTGCCGCAATACTTGTAACGAGCCATATACTATGCATTTGTGATAGATTTAGCATGCCTAATAAAGGGACAAAAAGTAAATTTGCACAAATTACTCCAAATAATAATAAAAATACGCCTTTATAACTAAATTTTATATTCATTCTATTTCCCCCTTTCTAGTTTTAATGTGAAAGAAGTGATAGACAAAAAGTCTATCACTCAAAATAACAGCGTGCAGATTAAGGATTAACAGATTCCCCGTCACCATTTTTTTCAATTTCAAGCATATTTTTGTCGTACATTTTAAAGAATGGTAAATAAATAAGGAACGATATTGCTATATTTATAAAAACTAATACAATCGCACGCCAATCTCCACCTGTTGCTAAATATGCACCAATTGGAGCAGGTAGTGTCCATGGCGGCATAATATGCGTTGGTGTTACAAATCCCATCGCAGTTGCTGAATATGCAACAGTTGCTGTTACAAGTGGTGTAATGATAAATGGGATAATTAAAATTGGATTTAGTACAATCGGTAATCCGAATATGACTGGTTCATTAATATTAAAAATACCTGGAACAATACAAGTTCTTGATAATGCTTTCGAATATTTCGATCGACCAAATATAATCATAGCTAATACAAGCCCTAACGTCGCACCAGAACCGCCAATCCATATAAACCATTGATATAACGGCTCTGGTGAAATAAATGGCAACTGATCTGCTCCACTAGCAACTGCTTCACCATTTTTCCCTAGGTATACTTCCCATAATGGCCTAGCAACAGTTCCAACAACCGACACACCATGGATTCCGAATGACCAAAAAAACGTAATTAAAAACACTGGAATCATTACACCGAAGTAACTATCCCCAGCTTTTACTAATGGTGCTGCTAATTTATCAACAACATGGTGTAAATCAATGCTAAAAACGACAGTTACTAGACTCATTATAATAATAACGAATGCTGCAGGTATAAGTGCTTCAAATGAACGCGATACAGATGGCGGTACTTGTTCTGGCATTTTAATCATTACATTTTTCTTCTTACAAAATCTTAAAATCTCTACGGATAAAATAGAAACAATCATCGTCACAAATAATCCATGACCTCCGAGATTTGTCATCGGAAGCATGAATCCTTTTTTATCAATTAACTCAGGCGTTAATGTTAAAAGTAGTGAACATACCGCGAGCTGTGCTCCTGATAAAGCATCTAATTTATAACTTTTCGCTAAATTATATCCTATTCCAAATGCGATATATAAAGACATAATAAACATGGTTAAACGATATGGTATCAATATACTTGTTTGATTCTTTAATGCCCAAACTGATATGAAACTATCTTTCGGCAGTGGTGGAAATGCTACTATCAAAAAGAAGCTTCCTACTATAATAAATGGTAACGCCGAAATAACTCCATCACGGATTGCTTGTAGATGCCTCTGCTCAGAGAGCCTTGCCATCGGGCCAGATAAATTTTTATCAAGAAACGTGACAAACTTATTCATAACGCTTCCCCCTAACTGATTAATTCATTTACAGTTTTTAATAAAGTCGGGCCTCCAAGTGGCGTGTATGCTTGCGGTGGAATGATACCACACGGAATAGATTCCTCCTCTGCAAATTTTTTTACAGAATCAAATCGGTGTCTTATTTGAGGTGCCACCATTACGACATCCCAGCCATTCTTTACTTCTTCCTCTACCTCATTCGTTCCAATTGCATGCACTTCCATGTTCACACCATTTTTCTCCGCTTCTTTTTTTAAAGCGTTTACAACAATTGCACTGGACATTCCTCCAGAACAGACGAACAAAACTTTCATTTATTAATCCTCCTATACTTATAATTTATTACCCTTCAAATGAAAGGAAGTTTCACTTTACTAACAAGCATATGAAGTAGTAAATGAATTTAGTTATAATGAAAGTAAATTTCATTAAAAATATTTTTCCTATTAAATTAATGTTTCAATATGCAATTTTCTCTATTGCAAGGTCAACCTCGCCTCATATATTATTTTAAATAATCATATGATAGGGAGGCGTATAAATGATCGTTAAACGTTTATTAATGATATGTTGTATCGTTATCTTGTTCATCCCTTTCTCTTTCATTCCCCCTCACTCTACTTATGCTGAAGTAAATACTACGTACAAAAAACATGAATTACGTGCTGTATGGATCGCATCAGTTCTGAATATTGATTGGCCCTCAAAAACCGGCTTACCTATTGAAAAGCAGAAGCAAGAATTTATAAGGTTATTAGACAATGTAAAAAGCACTGGTATGAATACAGTTGTTGTACAAATTAAACCAACCGCTGATGCTTTCTATCCTTCAAATTACGGTCCTTGGTCTGAATACATTACGGGTACACAAGGAAAAGATCCTGGTTATGACCCGCTCGCATTTATGATTGAAGAAGCTCATAAAAGAAATATAGAATTCCACGCTTGGATTAATCCATACCGAATAACGATGAATCACACCGATATAAATCGATTATCAAACTATCACCCTGCAAGGCAACATCCCAATTGGGTTGTCCCTTATGGCGGAAAGTTATATTACAATCCCGGTATTCCAGAAGTGAAAAAATTTATAACAGAAGGTGCTTTAGAAATCGTACAAAATTACGATATTGATGCGCTACATATGGATGATTATTTTTATCCATATAAAGTAGCCGGTGAAGAATTTCCAGATCAGAAAACGTACGAAACATATAATAACGGTAGATTTACAAATATAGAAGATTGGCGACGTAACAATGTAAATGAACTTGTAAAAGATTTAAATACTGCTATAAAACAAGAAAAATCATATGTAAAGTTTGGCATTAGTCCGTTCGGCGTATGGAGAAATATAGCTGACGATCCCACTGGCTCTAACACAACCGCAGGCCAAAGAAACTATGATGACCTTTATGCTGACACACGTGAGTGGATACAAAAAGGATATATTGACTACATTACACCGCAAATATATTGGAATATAGGTTTCACCCCAGCTGCATATGACATATTAGTAGATTGGTGGGTTAAAGAAACAAATAACAAACCGATTCACCTATACATTGGTCAAGCGGCCTATAAAATTAATAATAACTCTGTCCCTGCTTGGTCTGATCCAGAAGAATATCCAAGACAAATTGCATTAAACCGGCTATATCCTGAAATAAAAGGTAGTATGCATTTTAGCTTAAAAGATATTAATAACAATCCACTTGGAGTTAAAGATAGACTCTCAAAAGACATATATAAACATCCTGCATTAATCCCGCCTATGCCTTGGATTGATCATGATCCACCAAAACAACCGACTTTAAAAGGTGCCATTCCAAGAAATGAAGGTATTGCAATCGGTATCATTGACAATAGAGATAATGATTCTGCTTATTACGCTATTTACCGCGTGAATGGGAAAAATGAAGTGGATATACAAAATCCCAAAAATTTACTTACTACTGTAAGAAAAACAAAACTTGGAGAAATTTATGTAGATAAAACCGCTATTTCTGGAGAAACGTATACGTATGTCGTAACTGCAGTTGATCGATTGCATAATGAAAGTGTGGCTTCTAGTCATACTACCGTTAGAGCAAAATAAAACCTCATAAAAAAAGCGCCTTAAAGCTGTGATACTTAGCTTTTAAGGCGCTTTTTGTTATTTATTCTTAAACTTCTCAGTCGCTGCTCTCATCTTCACATTTAAATCGTGATCAATCGAGTCGCGAATATCTCGCTCTACTACTTCCATTTCTTTTTTGAAATTTTCCAAGTAGATCTTCAGTTCTTC
The DNA here is from genome assembly GCF_000836715.1 of Bacillus sp. L_1B0_5. Lineage (NCBI taxonomy): Bacteria > Bacillati > Bacillota > Bacilli > Caryophanales > Bacillaceae > Bacillus > Bacillus sp. L_1B0_5. Next base: position 47,383 of record NZ_JXIS01000100.1, read on the forward strand.
TTCCTTCTCTGGTCTTTGTGAAGGTGGTAATTGTACTACCAACGATAACATGGCCGTTAAATCTTTCATTAAGAATGTTTCAAGTTTATGTTGTTGTTCAAACATGCGTTGCTCTTGATAGTACGGAAGTGCATTTAATACTGAAATTGTAATATCATCAACCGTTCTTTGTAATGAAGGATTTATTGAGCGTTTATACGCTTGAATTGTATTTAATGCGTCTGGATAACGGTCATAAAAATACAATTTGTAAAATGATAAGTCTGTCGGTTTTACAGTTTGCTGCGTTTCTTGTCTTAAGAAATCTTTCACTTTCATCGCAGCCACATCAATATCTTCATTCGTAAGCTTTTTCGTAGTTTTTGCCATTACATGCACTTTTTTCTGCTTTTCTTTCGGTAACATCGAGAAGACTTGTTCTCTCGTACGTTGACCTGATGCACAAAATAGAGTATTTAATGTATTTTGTTCTTTCTTTCCTTCGGTGCGAATCCAGCGATAAAATAGTGGATGTTGTGTAAATTCTTGTAGAAACGGTATTGATTTGTTTGATATCTTATCTAGAGAATCTTGCGCTCTTTTATATGGCTTCGTCCATGAAAAATACAGTTTCCGCCCGAAGTATACGACTAAAACAACGACAGTAAATGCTATTAAAAGCAATGTACCGAGTAGTAATAGTACTGTTTGAATGAAACTCATTTGTTCACCTCCTCTAATAATCAGTTATTTCCTTGGACGCTGAATGAGTTTCTGCTTCATCTCATCATTAAATGTGTCTAGTTCAATAACGAACTTCTTACTTGACTCAATAATACGTTCTGACGATTTTTCAGATGCTTCAATTGCAGCGAACACATTTTGGAATGATTCACGTAATTTATCCATGCTAATAGCAGGGTTTTCAAGCAATTTCGTCGTTTCTTCTGTATTTTGTTTTAACGCTTGAGAATTACTTAATACCATCGATTCAATTGCTTCATTCGTCGCATTTACGGCATCAATTGTTTTACGTTGATTCGTTAATGCAAGCTGAATAGCAGCTGAAACTGTTACAACGTTTTGCGTCATCGTAATCGCATTACGTATTGCCTCTGTTAATTTTTCGTTATTTTTCTTAATGATGTCTACAGAAGCTATAGATTGTAATAATACACTTTTCGCTTGCTGCATATTACGTGTACGTACAAGTATCTTTTCTAATGCATCGTTAATTAACGGAATATCCCTTTGACGCTCTGGGTTTTGTTTCTCAGCTTCAAGCATGCCAGCAAGCTTTTTCCCTAAGTATACTTGTTTATCAAGAGCATGAATTTTATCGTGCGATTGTTCTTTTAACATTTCAAGACCAACCGTATCCTCTTGTAAGTTATCACGACCAATTAGAAGGGATCTAATAATTTCCTCGATTTGTTTATCTATAGATTGGTATTTATGCACGTATGTTTCAAGTGGATTTTTCTTGAATACTTTAAACATTATTTTCTTCATACCACTTGCTTTAAGTGAATTGGGATCAAGCTCTGATACCACTTTTCGTAATTCTAACAATGTATTTGGAATTTCTTCATTTTTCCCATTCATCATCGCTGTTACAGGGCGTTTTAAAGCTGATAACGTTTGTCCTGCTGCTTGTTGCTCTTTATCCCCTAAATCTCCTAGCTGAGACAATACTTTTGATAAATCTGTATTTTGCTCGCTATTTAACTTTTGTACATAAAGATCCGCTTCTTTATTTAGTTCCTCTAATTCTGCATCTTTTATAACTGTATCAACTACTACTTCTACATTATTATCTTTCACAATGGATACAGGTTCTTTTTTCTCGAGTTCAGTCAACAAAATCGCTCCTTTATTTATATGTGCGAATTTATATGCACTATATTTCATCAATTATATCGTATTTCATATACATTCTGACTGCTTGAAATCGACTTTTTTAGAAATGCCTGTTTATGCAGTCATTCCCTGTTTCTTACTATAAGTATACCTGTAATCAACATAATTTTCCTCAGACTTAAGACCTAGAGAACAACATGCTGAAGGCGGATTCTTCATATATTTCCTAAATAATTTACGTTCTTTCAATCGTGCTACACTCAATCTTTTGACATTCACCTGTTTTCAATGTGATAATTCTATTACACTCACTTCTATTTATTTTTGCGAGCTACAAATGCTCCCTTTTGAAACGCTAATAACACCGTTTCAAACGTATCATCTTCTTCAATCATTTTTATAAACTCATCTAATTCACTCGCATGAGAAGTTGCATTATCAACAACAAGAAAACCTTTTGGTTGTAACATACGTTTTATATGCTCAAACCACCACATGTATTGCGTGCGCTCTGAATCTAGGAAAATAAAATCAAATGAATGATCTAATTGCGAATCTAAAAATGCCCCGGCTTCTTGATTATGAATATCGATTCTTTGTAACAGGTTTGCCTTTTCAAAATTGACAAGTGCCTCTCCAACTCGTTCTGAAGAAAGCTCTACAGTTGTTACATTTCCATTTGTTTCTTCTACCGCATTAGCTAACCACAATGTAGAATAACCATTAGAAGTTCCAATTTCCAAGATATTTTTTGCATTACACCCTTTTACTAAAATTGATAAAAATTGCCCCATCTCACGAGAAACATTCCGTAATTTTTCTTCCCTTGTTTTTTTATTTCGATCATGCTCTTCTCCATATTGTTCAAGTTGCAATAATAATGAATCTACTGTATCCATTCTTTTCATCGCCTTTCCAAGCAATATGATGAAAAAGCTCTTGCTGCCCGTCTACTTTTTATTATATGCGAAACAAAAACCTTTTTCCTGTTATATGACAAAGATTTATAATTTTTTATAGCATATTGTTTCGTTTTTTGGTAAAGTTAATTTCTACGTGCAATTATTCCATTCATATTATTTCATATTAAAATTGCAGTTATTAAATTATATAAACCCCATTTAAATGAATCGGTATTTCAAATTCAATTAAGCGCCCTTTTCGGACGCATTTTCTTTGTTTATATATTTCCAGAAGAAAGGATGCTTACAAATGAACGTGATTAGCTTAGATGCTGCTCGAAAACGAAAGCAGCATAAAAAATTAATGATTACTATACCGATTATTACACGTATTTATGAAGAAGACGGGGAAATTAAATTTGAGGTAGCGGGCGAAAAAGATGTACCTCTTGAAATGTTAGAAAAATAATAAAAAACGCATTTCTGAAGAAATGCGCTTTTTTATATTTTTACATTTAAATGCATAAGTTTTTCAGGATTAACCACCATATAAATATTTGAAATTTTCTCATCCTCAAATGCAAACGAAAGAACATACGTTACTTTATTATTTATTGTAACTATAACTCCTGGTATACCATTTACCATTTTGAAATCAACAGTGTACTCTTCTGTCAATCGTTGTGCAATCCCAAAGAACAAACGTATAATTCGATCCGCAGAATAAATCGGATTAATCGCAGTCGTAACTTTACCACCACCATCAGCTTTGAGTATAGCATCTGTTTTTAATACTTCTAACATACCTTCCGCATCCCCACACTGTAATGATGATACAAACTTTTCAACATAAGAAGCCATTTTCTCCGTGCTTAATTTTGATTGCTTCGGTTTCTCCAAAATGCTTTTTCGTGCACGTTGAAAGATCTTCCTGCAGTTCACACTACTCTTATCAACAATTGAAGCTATTTCTTCGTATTCATAACTGAAAACCTCTCTTAATATGAAAACAATCCTTTCTACCTCAGATAGTTGTTGTAAAAGTAATAAATATGCGGTGGAAAGGGATTCTTTCATTACAAATGAATTTGATGGCTCATCACTCTCTTCTACAAGTGGCTCTGGTAACCACATCCCTACATACACGTTACGTTTATGCGCTGCCGATCGTAATTTATCAATTGAACGATTTGTCGCCATCTTACATAGATATGCTTTCATATTTTCTATAGATTGGGGATCTTCTATATTATTTAGCGAGATAAATACATCCTGAACGATATCCTCAGCATCCATAACGCTCCCAAGAATTCTGTATGCTAACGAAAATAATAATGGTTGATACGCTTCATATAACTGCTCCGTTTCCATGATGAACACCCTCACTTTCATATTGCTTTAAAATGTGTAACGCTGCACGTTTCCCGCTTGCTACCGCAGCATCAGCTAATATTTCATCATGCCCTGCCCAATCTCCTGCAACATAAACACCTGGCATTTCAGGTATATTAGGGCCCGGTTTTTCAACACGGTCAATATGAGGAAAATCATGTACTACTGTTATTTTCGGTAAATATTGCTGTGCAACAACTTCTCTTTTCCAAGTTGGATGTAACAACTCCATCGTACTTTCCAACTGTTCTTTATCTTCATGAATATGATTCATCTCTAGCACAGGATTATGGTACTTAATTAGACTCACTGCAATTGATCCATCTTCACTTAATTTAGCTGCTCTCGATTGATTTGTGAAAAATATAGGTTGATCTAATCCTAATACAAATTGATGTGTAGGATTGGGTAATTGTCTCAAGCCAATATCTAATGCAGCAACAGTAACCGGTACCGATTGTTCACTCCATCTATGCAAACTTGTTCCTTCTGCACCTTTTATTATTTTACAAGCTTCTTTCGGCGGAGTCGTCACGATGACTGTACCTACTTCAAAAGCCTCATCATCAACACAATGTATTCTTTGTTTATCTTCGTAATGCTCTATTTCCAAAACATGCTTTTTAGCCAAAAATTGCACCCCGACATCATTCGCTATAGCTCTTAATTTTGTTATTATCGTCTCCCAACCCCCATCTACATAAAGCACTCCTTCTTTTATAGAAAGCTGTATTTGCTTTAGTACAGATGATGCTAATTGTATTGTAGGAGCAAACGTATATGTTGTTGTCCGACATAACGCATAAAATATATTGCGAACCATTGGATCTTTTATTTCATTTTCTGCCCATGTAGCTAGACTCATTTTCGGAACTTCTCCTATATCTAAATTTCCTAAACGAATCATAAGACGTGAGAATTGTACTTTTGCAGACCACGAAAGTAGTGGTGTTGATAAAATTGAGCGAAAATCTGTTGGGATGGTGAATATATCCCCTTTCCATATTCCATGTGCTTTTGTAGATGGTATTCCACCTGGAAGATTCAAACCGAGCTCATTAAAAGTTATAAACGCTGCCCCGCCTCTATATAAAGCATGTGCACCAAGATTCATGCAGATTCCATTTTTATTTATAGTCATCCCTCGGCCACCGAAGTGACTGGACTTTTCTAATACAATCACTTTCCTTCCAGCTTTCGCTAAATATATAGATGCTGTTAATCCAGCAAGCCCACCGCCAACAATTGCTACATCAAATTTCTTCATAATAAAATCCCTCCTCATCGTTCTACATACAAGACGAACGATTAAGGAGGGATGTGACATAAAAATAAATTTTTATTACCCTACTATATTTCATTACTTTTTAATTCGGTCATATTGCATACGAAATAACTCAATTGCAAATGGAATATCCTCTTCACTCTTTATATAATAACTGATCCATCCTGATTCAGGTAATATATGATGTGGTTTTACCAATCCTCGGTTCACTAATTCATCTCGCTTTAACTTCGGAAATGGTAAATCAGCTAATTTATCACCATGCAGATGGCCAAGTTCTTTCTTGCCATAATTTATTTCAATACCACCAAATCGATGCGGTTTTTCAGAAACACCCGCCCAGCTGAGCACTTCATTTCTAATCATTTCACTATATGACATGAACATTCACTCCTTATAAATGATTGATGTACTTTTAAATTAACATTTTCATTACTTTTTTCCATCAATCCAAAGTATGAATGGGAATACGAATATAGTTTGGTATTAACACCTTATCCTTTATGGAATAAGTGAATTTATTAATCTACTGACAACAGCACAAAACAAAGACTAGACACATATCCTAATTTTGTAACCTAACTTACCTATAGAAAGGCGGGTAATACAATTGACTTCCAACATAGACTATACCTCCCCCTCAACCAATTTTACTTATGATGTAAATAAAAGTAATTTTTTTCGGAAAGATGCCCAAAATTATATAAATGTACTTGGTATTAAACAATTAAATACTTTAGAAAATACTTCATTATTAGATATTTATTTAAGTACAGGAAATGTTGTAGAACCACATATTCATCAAAATGCAGCTGAACTTGTTTATTGTATTTCAGGGTCTGCTGTTGTTTCTTTACTTAATCCATTTACGAATCAAATATTAAACTTACCGATAAAACCCGGGCAAGTTGCCAATATTCCACAAGCGTGGTGGCATTATGAAATTGCTACAGCAGATAATACTCATTTATTAGCTATTTTCAACGCTCCAGCGCCAGAAGTTATTTTCGGTTCTGACATTTTAAGATTAACTCCGGCTCATATGATGGCACATACTTACTGCCTCAATGAACAACAATGGAAACAAGCGGTTTCCCCTATTCAATCAACTACTGTAATTGGTCCTCCGGCAAACTGCAATCAAAACCGTGAAATGAAAAATTATCCAACCCAGCCCCTCGCTCAACAACATAATCCGTATTGCCAAGATTCTTATTACTTCCCTCTTTACTGGGGTTATTAATTTGCGAATTTTCAAAATAATCATCATTTATCTCCTGGGAAAATACCGAGGAGATTTTTTTATTGTATCTTCTCTTTCTATTAATAATAGTAACAATTGATAGTGTACATACATATAATATTTATATATTAAATTGGAGGTGATAGTACTATGAGTAATTATAACTATCGAAAAAACTACTCTTATAATAAAAATAGTAGCTCTTCAGCATCCTCTCAATCTTCCAATTCTCAATCTTCCAATTCCCAATCACAAAGAGACTTAGCCGAACAAGGCTATGTAAAGAAAAAAGGATGTAACTGTAATAAAAATAAATAGTTTATTTTATGGATGAATTCTTTTTTAAAAGAATTCATCTTTTTTTGCTGATCGGAAATTTTTAAAGTTACATAACTTATGCCTTAAATGAGAAAGGGTAAATTATACTTTTTTATACGAACTTAATAAAGAGTAATTATTCAATTGATTTATTACTTATTTCCCTAAAAAATATAGTCCTTCCTAAATTTATTAGGAAGGACTATATACAAACCCCTGTTTAATTTCCTACTAAACATTGTAACAAATTAAACGATGTTAATACCTGCACTTACAAATCCAGCAACTGCAGCTATCGGACTTGCTGCTGTTAATGAAACGTATAATAATACTTTATCCCCAGCTGCTACTGGAATAGCTTCAGCTATGATCCCTGATGATGTAGCACCAATCGCTATTACGGCAAATGCTGGTGTTAATAATAGAGGTGCGCCTTGTACTGTAAACGTATTACTTGCTGCAGGTGCAGTTAATATTTGTATCTGCACTTGAACAGGTGATAATGGAGCTAATGCAGCTGTTGCACTAAAGAAACCTGCTAATGACGTAATAGTTCCTGCGCGCGGTGCTACAAATGCATAATCACCTATACCTAATGCTAATGTGATACTTGTTCCACCAGTTAAAGCTACACCAGGCTGACTAAATCCAAATCCAAGAAGAGTTCCTGTATTAGCTATTAACGCATTAACTAACGCAGATGGTGTTGTACCGGAAGCAAACGGAATAATAGCTCCGCCACCAGTTGCACCAGTTGCTCCTGTTAAGCCCGTTGCACCAGTTGGGCCTGTTGCACCAGTTGGGCCTGTTGCACCAGTTGGACCTGTTGCTCCTGTTGCTCCTGATACTCCTGTTGGACCTGTTCCTCCAGTTGCACCAGTTGGGCCTGTTGGGCCTGTTACTCCTGCACCAGTTGGACCTGTTGCTCCTGTTGCTCCTGTCGCTCCTGTTGCTCCTGTTGCTCCTGTTGCTCCTGTTGCTCCTGTTGCTCCTGTTGCTCCTGCTCCTGTTGGACCTGTTGCTCCTGTTGCTCCTGTTGCTCCTGTTGCCCCCGTTGCTCCCGTTGCTCCCGTTGCTCCGCCACCAGTCGCTCCTGTTGGACCTGTTGGGCCTGTTGGGCCGCCTCCTGGAGTAGCACCAATTAATTGAGTTAATAAGTTTAATAAAAGTTGTAAACTTGCAGGGTCAATAATTAAAGAGAAGAAGAATGGTGCAAGAGCACTGTAGAATTGTTGCAATAAGGAAAGTAATTTGCTTAAATCTGGGTTAGGAGACTGTAGTACGTTGATAATACTTTGAATTAATTGTTTTAAATAATTCCCTTCTGGAGAAGGTGCTAATTCATTTAGTAAGTTCAATAGTTGAGTAAACAAATTGAGTAAAGCTAATCTGTTTGCATCACTTGGATTTGCAAAAAACGCTGCAATAGCCGCTATTAAAGAGTTTAGTAAAGTAATTAATCTACCTAATTGCTCACTAGTAATTGGAACTGTTTGTGGATTGTTACAACATTCTGGAGTGAAAACAATCGGATTATTGCAGTGGTTATGACCAAAACAATTATTATTTGTCATTTATGTCCTCCTTACTTGTTTTATATTTGAGTTTTTCCTATTATAAGGATCAAAAAGTTGTGAAAGAGTATGTGTTATATATTGACTTAAAATAGGAAACATGAAATATAATTAAACTTGAAAACACTATTTAATTATGTTCATGACTCACATATTAATTATATGTTTTTAATAATTGACTGCTTAGATTAAATACCTAAACTTAAGAGTTTATTTTATTTTTCCACGTTTATCTCTTAGGTTCAAATACACATTTTAATTGGAATACAAAAACCGAATTTACGATTAACAAATATTCCGCAAGTAACAACATCATTTTTTTCATATAAGTAAAGAACATTTCTTTACTAAAATTGGGCTCACCCTATAAAGGTAAAGCCGTTTCTATTATAAAAAACTCTCATACTATATAGTGGACAAGTTATTTTATACTTCGTTCTAATAAAATATTGTAAGGAGTGAAAATTAATTGCCTATCATTCAACCATTTATGGCATCGAGAAGATTTACATCTACACTAGGAGTCGGCACAGGTACAGGTGCAGCTTTTGCAATTGCTGCCACAGCCTGTTTAAACGATGCGGGTACTACTGCAACTGCTTTTCCGACTTTCACGTATTACAACTTATATGTAAACGGTATTCTTCAACCAAGCGTGAACTCCAGTGTTACTACTGGTCCTACTGGTGCTATTACAATTCCTGGTGGGGATGCATTAGACGGCGGAATTCCAATTACAATTGAATTTATCGTCACTTAATGTTAACGAATGTAATTCAGAACAAAAAAGACAGATTCCTTTTCATTAAGAATCTGTCTTTTTTAATTAATAATAATAAATTGTAAAATAATTGAAGAACCTTGCGATGGTGGTTGGTTATCCAATAAAGTTAGTTTACCAGTACTAACTTCATAGAATGGTTGTGGTTGCAAAATTCCATTGATAAACAAATTTATATATGAGACCTCACTAGGTGATAGTATATTCGTTGTACCATATTGAGCTATGCCGTCTGCATCTGTGTATATGAGTTTCTCTCCATCTGAAAAAGTGTAATATAACAAATTAGTTGTTGTTATAGGGCCAATCCCCCCAGTAGGACCTGTTGCTCCCGTTGCTCCTGTTATTCCTGTTGTCCCCGTTGCTCCTGTCGCTCCTGTTGCTCCCGTTGCTCCTGTTATTCCTGTCGCTCCCGTTGCTCCCGTTGTTCCTGTTGCTCCTGTTGCTCCTGTTGTTCCTGTCGCTCCTGTTACTCCCGTTGCTCCTGTTGCTCCCGTTACTCCCGTTGTTCCTGTTGCTCCCGTTACTCCCGTTGTTCCTGTTGCTCCTGTTATTCCTGTTGTCCCCGTTGCTCCTGTTGCTCCTGTTGCTCCCGTTGCTCCTGT